>NZ_BAAHXU010000008.1:0-247 GCF_054657915.1 Furfurilactobacillus curtus | reverse complement strand
GCCGCCACTCATTAATTTTTTCCTTTTTATCCCAATCAACCAACCAAATTTTTCTTTGTTTTGGAAACCCGCTTTTGGTTAAAAGTTGCTTGCCATTTTCATCTTTAATGTACTGCGTCTTTGCTTTTAATCCCCAACTACCATCGGGGTTAAATGGGCGATTGGTTAACATCACATGTGCATGCGGATTGTCTGGGTGATCGCGATGAATTGCTACGTCAGCTACCATACCTTGATCGACAAAATT
>NZ_BAAHXU010000007.1:0-1124 GCF_054657915.1 Furfurilactobacillus curtus | reverse complement strand
GTAATTGGGCAACAAGTGTTAATCAGTCTTTAGCACAAAAAAATATTCCGGATCGGATTAGTGAAAAATCGTTTGTCGATCAAGGGATTCAAGAGACACCTACCCAACACGAAGGCATTAACAGCCAAAGAAAAAATCGAAAAGCATTTAATCAACAAGTTAGCGCACAAAGAAACGCTCAAGCTAAATATCATAATCTTGACGAAAAGATAAGAAATCATGAACATTTTGACGCGTTAACTGACGAGCTATCGTTCTCTGAAAAACACACAATTAGTCATCTAAGTCAGCAATTGAAAACCTATGTCGATTTAGAACATTTAGATGATAAACAGCGCATGCTGTTTAATTGGAAAAACAGCTTATTAATTAAACATGCCGTTGGTGAAGATGTAACTAAGCAACTGCTGACTATTGACCAGCAAACGACATCACTAGCACAAGCAAATCAGTTGTTAAATAAAGTGGTGGACCGAGCAACTAAAAAATTATATCCAGAACTTGATTTTGAACAGACAACCGCGGCTGAACGACGGGAACTAATTAAAGAGACTAATAGCGAACAAACGATTTTTAAAGGTAGCGAATTGGCAGAACGGTTAGCGGATATTCGAAACGACTTATTAACCCAGCAATTATTGACGTTTACCAAGCGGCCATATACCAGCTGGCAGTTAGTTAATCAGCAAGTCCAGACGATTGAGAAGCAATTAACCACGGTACTAGCCAAACATGGCCACCAGTTAGACGATTTGAAGCATACTGATCGGGGCATGCTAGCCGCTTATGAACCTAACGAACTCGAATTCATTTCTAAAGCGGTGAAAGATTTACGGGTTATGCGGGAAGTTAAAGCCGTGGTGCAAACCCAATATGACAGCATTCTAACGACTGCTTTTCCGGACAGTGACCTCGATAAGTTAGAGACGATTGACAAGGAGCAAATCTATACCGCTGTGGTTTACTATGACCCAGAATTAAAGCCATTAAGCGCCGATGATCTTAGTCAATTGCAACAGCAGCCACCGGTAGTCTTTACTAGTCAGCAACACCAAGCCGGTTTGAATTACCTGTTAGGTAAAATTGAATTAAAAGATATTCAGAACCACCGATTACAACGGGTT
>NZ_BAAHXU010000006.1:0-1535 GCF_054657915.1 Furfurilactobacillus curtus | reverse complement strand
CCTACCCTCGCAGGGAGCGATCCCCCAACTACTCTTGGCGCGACGAAGCTTAACTTCCGTGTTCGGCATGGGAACGGGTGTATCCTTCGTGCCATCATCACCACACTCTGAGGGTTACCCACTCAAAACTGAATCTGATTCTTTTTATCTTAACCGGACCACCACTTCGTGGTTAAGTCCTCGACCGATTAGTACTAGTCCGCTCCATGTGTCGCCACACTTCCACTTCTAGCCTATCTACCTCATCATCTCTGAGGGGTCTTACTTCCATATAGGAATGGGAAATCTCATCTCGAGGCGAGTTTCACACTTAGATGCTTTCAGCGTTTATCTCATCCATACATAGCTACCCAGCGATGCGCCTGGCGGCACAACTGGTACACCAGCGGTATGTCCATCCCGGTCCTCTCGTACTAAGGACAGCTCCTCTCAAATTTCCTGCGCCCGCGACGGATAGGGACCGAACTGTCTCACGACGTTCTGAACCCAGCTCGCGTACCGCTTTAATGGGCGAACAGCCCAACCCTTGGGACCGACTACAGCCCCAGGATGCGATGAGCCGACATCGAGGTGCCAAACCTCCCCGTCGATGTGGACTCTTGGGGGAGATGAGCCTGTTATCCCCAGGGTAGCTTTTATCCGTTGAGCGATGGCCCTTCCATACGGTACCACCGGATCACTAAGCCCGACTTTCGTCCCTGCTCGACCTGTCTGTCTCACAGTCAAGCTCCCTTGTGCCTTTACACTCTACAAATGATTTCCAACCATTTTGAGGGAACCTTTGGGCGCCTCCGTTACCTTTTAGGAGGCGACCGCCCCAGTCAAACTGCCTACCTGACACTGTCTCCCGCCACGCTAAGTGGCGCGGGTTAGAGTGGCCGTATAACAAGGGTAGTATCCCACCAACGCCTCCTTCGAGACTAGCGTCCCGAGCTCTACGGCTCCTACCTATCCTGTACAAGTTATACAGACACCCAATATCAAGCTACAGTAAAGCTCCATGGGGTCTTTCCGTCCTGTCGCGGGTAACCCGCATCTTCACGGGTAATATAATTTCACCGAGTCTCTCGTTGAGACAGTGCCCAGATCGTTACGCCTTTCATGCGGGTCGGAACTTACCCGACAAGGAATTTCGCTACCTTAGGACCGTTATAGTTACGGCCGCCGTTCACTGGGGCTTCAATTCTGAGCTTCGCTTACGCTAACCCATCCTTTTAACCTTCCAGCACTGGGCAGGCGTCAGCCCCTATACGTCATCTTACGATTTTGCAGAAACCTGTGTTTTTGATAAACAGTCGCCTGGGCCTTTTCACTGCGGCTGCACGTTAGTGCAGCACCCCTTATTCCGAAGTTACGGGGTCATTTTGCCGAGTTCCTTAACGAGAGTTCGCTCGCTCACCTGAGGATACTCTCCTCGACTACCTGTGTCGGTTTGCGGTACGGGTAATTAAACGCTCACTAGAAGCTTTTCTCGGCAGCGTGACATCAACGACTTCCCTACTAAATTCGGTCCTCATCACAGCTTGGTGTTAAGC
>NZ_BAAHXU010000005.1:0-1678 GCF_054657915.1 Furfurilactobacillus curtus | reverse complement strand
CATAAGCATTTAACTCATGAACCACCTTGCTGCTTGACCAGACATTTCCATCCGTCTGGATCGTTTAGCCTTCTGCGTCCCTCCATTGTTCAAACACGTTTAACTAGTACAGGAATCTCAACCTGTTAGCCATCGACTACGCCTCTCGGCCTCGCCTTAGGTCCCGACTAACCCTGGGTGGACGAGCCTTCCCCAGGAAACCTTAGTCATTCGGTGGATCAGATTCTCACTGATCTTTCGCTACTCATACCGGCATTCTCACTTCTATGCGCTCCACCAGTCCTCACGGTCTGACTTCTCCGCCCATAGAACGCTCTCCTATCGCGCCACTTACGTGGCACCCACAGTTTCGGTAATGTGCTTAGCCCCGGTACATTTTCGGCGCAGAATCACTCGACTAGTGAGCTATTACGCACTCTTTAAATGGTGGCTGCTTCTGAGCCAACATCCTAGTTGTCTGTGCAACTCCACATCCTTTTCCACTTAGCACATATTTTGGGACCTTAACTGGTGATCTGGGCTGTTCCCCTTTCGACGGTGGATCTTATCACTCATCGTCTGACTCCCGGATAACACATCAATGGCATTCGGAGTTTATCTGAATTCAGTAACCCATGACGGGCCCCTAGTTCAAACAGTGCTCTACCTCCATGATGCTCTAATCCGAGGCTAGCCCTAAAGCTATTTCGGAGAGAACCAGCTATCTCCAAGTTCGTTTGGAATTTCACCGCTACCCACACGTCATCCCAGCCTTTTTCAACAGACACGGGTTCGGTCCTCCGGTGCGTATTACCGCACTTTCAACCTGCACATGGGTAGGTCACCTGGTTTCGGGTCTACTTCAACATACTCAATCGCCCATTTCAGACTCGCTTTCGCTACGGCTCCGGTCTTTCCACCTTAACCTTGCATGCTAACGTAACTCGCCGGTTCATTCTACAAAAGGCACGCTATCACCCATTAACGGGCTCTAACTACTTGTAGGCACACGGTTTCAGGAACTATTTCACTCCCCTTCCGGGGTGCTTTTCACCTTTCCCTCACGGTACTGGTTCACTATCGGTCACTAGGGAGTATTTAGCCTTACGGGATGGTCCCCGCAAATTCCGACGGAATTTCACGTGCTCCGCCGTACTCAGGATCCTGAACTGAGGGACTTTGATTTCGTCTACGTGGCTCTCACACCCTATGGCGACGCTTCCCAACGTCTTCGACTATCAAGGTCCTTGGTAACTCAAATGTTCAGTCCTACAACCCCAAACTGCAAGCAGTCTGGTTTGGGCTCTTCCCCGTTCGCTCGCCGCTACTTAGGGAATCGATTTTTCTTTCTCTTCCTGTTGCTAATGAGATGTTTCAGTTCACAACGTCTACCTTCAACTAGAGTATGTATTCCCCTAGTGATAACCAGCGGTTAAACTGGCTGGGTTCCCCCATTCGGAAATCTCCGGATCAAAGCTTACTTACAGCTCCCCGAAGCATATCGGTGTTAGTCCCGTCCTTCATCGGCTCCTAGTGCCAAGGCATCCACCGTGCGCCCTTGTTAACTTAACCTAACAGTTCTAAAGAACTGCGGTTGTGAGTTTAGCGAATAACAATTACTTGTTAAAAAACTCAAAAAACGCGGTGTTCTCGGTTTTTAATAAAAAGAATCAAGATTCAGTTTTCAATGTGCAATCCT
>NZ_BAAHXU010000004.1:0-1725 GCF_054657915.1 Furfurilactobacillus curtus | reverse complement strand
TTTCCTTAGAAAGGAGGTGATCCAGCCGCAGGTTCTCCTACGGCTACCTTGTTACGACTTCACCCTAATCATCTGTCCCACCTTAGGCGGCTGGCTCCTAAAAGGTTACCCCACCGACTTTGGGTGTTACAAACTCTCATGGTGTGACGGGCGGTGTGTACAAGACCCGGGAACGTATTCACCGCGGCATGCTGATCCGCGATTACTAGCGATTCCGACTTCGTGTAGGCGAGTTGCAGCCTACAGTCCGAACTGAGAATGGCTTTAAGAGATTTGCTTGGCCTCGCGACTTCGCTGCTCGTTGTACCATCCATTGTAGCACGTGTGTAGCCCAGGACATAAGGGGCATGATGATTTGACGTCGTCCCCACCTTCCTCCGGTTTGTCACCGGCAGTCTCATTAGAGTGCCCAACTTAATGCTGGCAACTAATCATAAGGGTTGCGCTCGTTGCGGGACTTAACCCAACATCTCACGACACGAGCTGACGACAACCATGCACCACCTGTCTTTCCGTCCCCGAAGGGAACGTCTTATCTCTAAGATTAGCAGAAGATGTCAAGCCCTGGTAAGGTTCTTCGCGTAGCTTCGAATTAAACCACATGCTCCACCGCTTGTGCGGGTCCCCGTCAATTCCTTTGAGTTTCAACCTTGCGGTCGTACTCCCCAGGCGGAATGCTTATTGCGTTAGCTGCGGCACTAAGGGGCGGAAACCCCCTAACACCTAGCATTCATCGTTTACGGCATGGACTACCAGGGTATCTAATCCTGTTTGCTACCCATGCTTTCGAGCCTCAGCGTCAGTTACAGACCAGGTAGCCGCCTTCGCCACTGGTGTTCTTCCATATATCTACGCATTCCACCGCTACACATGGAGTTCCACTACCCTCTTCTGCACTCAAGTTGCCCAGTTTCCGATGCCCTTCTCCGGTTAAGCCGAAGGCTTTCACATCAGACTTAAGTAACCGCCTGCACTCCCTTTACGCCCAATAAATCCGGATAACGCTTGCCACCTACGTATTACCGCGGCTGCTGGCACGTAGTTAGCCGTGGCTTTCTGGTTAAATACCGTCACAATCTGAACAGTTACTCTCAGATTCGTTCTTCTTTAACAACAGAGTTTTACGAGCCGAAACCCTTCTTCACTCACGCGGCGTTGCTCCATCAGGCTTTCGCCCATTGTGGAAGATTCCCTACTGCTGCCTCCCGTAGGAGTCTGGGCCGTGTCTCAGTCCCAATGTGGCCGATCAGCCTCTCAGCTCGGCTATGCATCATCGCCTTGGTAAGCCGTTACCTTACCAACTAGCTAATGCACCGCGGGTCCATCCTGAAGTGATAGCCGAAACCATCTTTCAAGCGAAAACCATGTGGTTTTCGTTGTTATGCGGTATTAGCATCTGTTTCCAAATGTTATCCCCCACTTCAGGGCAGGTTACCCACGTGTTACTCACCCGTTCGCCACTCGCTTCATTGTTCTTTCAATCTAGTGCAAGCACCGTCAATCTAGAACCAAAGCGCGTTCGACTTGCATGTATTAGGCACGCCGCCAGCGTTCATCCTGAGCCAGGATCAAACTCTCAAATTAATGAGTTATTTGAAATAGCTCTTGTTTTTGTTACTTGGTTATAAAGTGAATTGACTTCACAATTTGTATTGCTTTGAACCGAAGTTCAAAGACCCTACACATTTGATTCGTCGAAACGTTGTTCAGTTTTCAAAGATCTAC
>NZ_BAAHXU010000003.1:0-29389 GCF_054657915.1 Furfurilactobacillus curtus | reverse complement strand
AAATGACGAAAAAGCAACGGCAACACCAAACCCAGAACCGGCATGAAGATGGGGGCATGCACTTGTAATCTAAATGTAATAATTAAATGTACACAATGAGTACATTTAGTGTATAATAGAGCCATAGATTAAAGAAAGGAGGGTAAAAGATGTGTCAAAAGAAGAATGGTATAACCTTGGCCAAGCTAGCCAAAAGTTAGGCCGCAGTCGTTCTTATGTAAGTTTATGGCTACGCCGTCATAAGGGCGAAGTACCCGAAAATATGATTTTGGAGGGTGGCAAAAGCAAACTAATATCAGCACAAGGAATTGAATGGATCAGAGATCGCATAAAAAAAGAGGGCGTCCTCGTCAGCAATAAAGGTGCTAACGGGGATCAGCACCTAGAAATACGCCTTCTAGGTGTCACCCTCCTAATAATCCATTTTACAGGGCGGGTTAGGGGAACGTCCAGAGAACAATTATTCCGATTGATTTAAAGACTTGTGGTCAGAAGTCAAGTAGGTGGTGCGTAAAATATTGATAGTTCTAATTGTGAGGAGAGTATACTTCCCCCAGCCCAGTGAAGTACAAAAATTCACTGGTTAGAAACTTGCAATGTTAGCGATGTTCGTCGCGCTAGACCAATTTAGGAGGCGTGTACAGTTTATGTTCAGTTAGTAGATTAATAATTAACCGAACCAGCTTCCTAGCGGTCAACACACAAGCTCGACGATGTTGATACTTTGGTACCTCCCGGAACTTCTTCTGGTAGTACCTGGCATAAGTGGGATCATAGCGCCTTACTGAGTTGGCAGCTTCAACTAAGTAATAACGTAGGTATTGGTTACCACTTTTGGTTCGCGGCGTTAATTGTCGCTCATGATTTCCTGATTGACTGCGTTGCCATGATAAGCCAGCGTAGCCGGCGAGACTAGCATCATTGGGGAAACGGTCAATTTGGCCGATTTCAGCCAGTAATCCGGCCGCATACACTGGTCCAATTCCCGGAATACTTTGGAGTGAGTCTGCACCTGAAATGACCGAGCACAGATCAGAAATGCTTTTATTTAACAGCTTTAGCTGTTGATTAAGCATCCGCAACTGATTAGCGTACATGGCCAATACTTGATCAACGGAATCGGCAACCGTCTTGCTAAGCCGATAGGAACTTCTAATGGCTTTCTTCAGTGCTTTGGCAACACTTTTGGCATCGCCAAACCGGCCATGAGATAAATGATTTAGCTCATCAGTTAAGGCTGACAAGGGTATCTGAACCAGGTCATCTAGGGAATACTTCTCATCACTCAGAATGCTAAGCATGGTTGACCCAAAGACTGAGGTAGGCAAGACCGTATCGATGGTGTTCACCTTGTAGTACAGGTTATTTAAAAAGTGATTTTTACAATCATTGATCTGATGGACTAAGTGGTATCGTTCCCGGGTCAAGCGTTGTAAAGCGATGTGCTTTTCATCGCGGGTAACCGGAACTTGATACCGGCCGATCCGTAAGAAATCGGCAATGTGAAAGGCATCAACGGTATCGGTCTTATCATCATCAAATAACTTACTGTAACGGTGCGTCACTTTAGGATTCAAGGTGACCACAGTCACGTTTAACTGATTAAGGCGATCATCTTGTTCAAAGAACAAGGTTGGGTGGAAATTATAAACTGAGGTTGCTTCCATGCCGATAATAATTTGGTCAGCTTGCTGAGACCGCTTTAAAATCTCATCACGAATATGACCGGCCCCCTTCGGGGTGTTTGTTACTTCACCTTGGAAACACACTTGCTTATTTGAATCCATTCCACAATAATCAAGCTTCAATTTTGAAACATCAATACCAACATTCAAGTTCATTGATTCAGACCTCCTTTCCGTTCTTATTTTGGATAGGCTTGGGTGCTGTGTGATACTCCCTAATTATGAATCTTCAGAACATCCTCGCAATTTATGAGTAGACAAGTCATCCAATGACTAGCTGCTTGATAGAACGCGAGCTATCAAAATCATCAGCTAACACTACAGCTTGTGGTTTGAACTTAAACAATTCATCTGGGCGGCATTCTTAAAATGTAGATAAACTACAGGAGGCGAAAGCCTATACCAGTTGGATCCGAATCCAATGAACAATTAGAGAATATCACACAGCATCCAAACAGCGAAGCTGGTCAATACTTGAATACATTTTTAATAATACGAGGAGGTGATCCAATGAAAGTAGAAAGCTGGCAAGGTATTAATGGCAAGCTAGTTCATGATGAGCAAAAGGCGATTGTGGTTGATGATGACCAAGCATTAACTGATCAAAAACAGCTACAAGCAATTTTAGATCAAGACGGTCAGCCAGTTGACGAAGTCCGACAAGCAATGATTAAGAAGACCGTTAAACGCCAGTTGAAAACTGAACCCTTAAAGCTTAGTGGTTGGTTTAACCGCCATCAAGACAGTCAAAATGCTAAAAAGACCGAAAAGCTAGTTAGTGATAAGCCAACTCATCAATATAAGCAAATTAAAAATGAAATGACCTTTTTTGGTGAGAGTTTCCTGGAAGGCTTCTTAGGTTTCTATGGCTTAGAAGTTGATAACGCCTTAGACCGTTACGAACATAATTTGCATGTCTTAGAGACCCAAGAATTAGGCCAGTCAGAAAAAGAGTATTACTTAGCCACGAGTGAAAACGGCCGCGTCAAATTAGCCACCGATCCATTACCAAGCCAGCAAATTGCCGAGGAACAAATGAACAAGTTCTATCAGCGTGAGCCAGAAGAAACGCAGGCAGAACAAATTCAATTACGGTCATCAGAAGACGATAGGAAGGAGGAATAACATGAAGTTCAGCAAAATGAAAGCGCTAACAACTACTGGAGCTACTGCGATTTATTTGGGCTTGATGAACGCCCAGGTTGTTTTTGCGGCGGACGGTGGCGAAGTTAAAAGTAAGCTAACCAGCGCTGGTAAGACGATTCAAGGTATTTTAACTGGCTTGGTTGTTTTAGTTGGGATTTGTGTGGCGCTATTTATTATTATCAAAAGAATGCCTGACGCAGACGACCCGCGGGAGAAATCCGAAGTTTACCATGCAGTGGGCCGAGTTGCTGGCTTGGTGGCCTTAGCAGCGGCCATTATCTGGATCTTACCTTGGGTATACAGCTTATTCACATAATTAAAGAAAAGGAGCTATGCCAAAATGAAAAAAGGTAAAGAATTTATTTTTCCGGAGAACGTGGATAAAGACTACGGAATCTGGAAAGACTACACCTTAAAAGATTTTGGCTATGCGGCACTGGCTGGTTTGATTGGGTTGGTTTTTATCGCAATCCCACCTTATGGACTAATCTTAGTTCTCATAAAAATTGTGATTGTTGTCTTAGCCATGACGATTGTCATGGCTATTTTAACAATTCGGCCAGTTTCAGCACGCAAGAATATTAAAGTGCGGGATAACTTTAAGTTGAAACGTCGCTATGCCAATGGTCAGAAACTGTTTTATTTAAAACCGAAGAAGCGAGGTGAACTAAATGCGTTTGAAGAAGAACAAAAGCGCCAATAAATCAGCGAAGCTCGATTGGGATTACCAACCGCCTAGAATCAATGGTGGCAAAGAGACCATTGATGACATGAGCTTGGTGGTGGGTATGTATGGTAACTACGAAGTTACCAAAACGGGTAATCTCGTTGGCATTTTGGAAGTTAGTGGGATCAACCTTGATCTACTTAATGAAACCGAACAGCAAGACGTCTTTGAGGACTATGGCGCGTTTCTGATGAGTACCTTGGGTGAAGGTGTTGATGACACGCTACAGTTCTTAGAACCGACGATTCCCGTCAATATGACGGCTTATCTCAATGGTCTCAAGCGTCGGTATCTTGCGTTACAAAAAGATCACTCGGAGCAACAGTTCAAAATCCAGCTCATAGCCAGTTATTTGGACCACTTTACTAAAGTCCAGGAATCCAAAAACATGACAACTAAGCAACACCTGCTAATCGTTAAGGTACCGATTAAAGACAAGAGCGTTAAAAGCTTAAACTTAGCCGTCACTCATTTAGACGAAAAGATCGAACAGGTTAAACGAGACATTGAAAATGCGTTAACGGATTTTGATGTGACGGCCAAAGTTTTGACTAGTCAGGAAGTCCAAGAGATTTTAAAGAACTTAATCAATTTCAATGGATAGGAGGCAACAGGATGAGTTTTGGTGATAAGGTCATTGATTTATTTATGCCAACTAAAAAAGAAAGACATCAAGGCGATAGCGGCCAAACGGGTAGTAATCCTAAACCGGAGGTTGAAGACTTTACCAAGCTGATTGATCGCGATAGCTTGCATTCACTATTCCCGTTTAGCTGGGAACAGTACCCCACCTACGTCCAGTCGGGCGAGAATTTTATTCGGGTGTTAGCGATTGCCGACTATCCTAAGCGGGTGTATGGCAACTGGTTATCGGAGTTAAAACGCAAAAAAGGCGTTATCGATATTGTGCAATATATCGACAGCGCCAGTAACAATTCAATGATTACCTATTACAAGAAGACGATTCAAAATAAGGAAGCGCAGAAGCTCAATACGTTCGACCCGTATAAAAAGAAGATTCTGCAAAACTACATTGATTCGGCCAACATGCAACTAGATAAATACCTCGATAATTCTACCACATTTGTGTACCAACATATGCTGGTTTATCTGCGGGCCAATAGTTTAGCAGAACTGGATGACTTAACCGAAAACGTTAAGAATACGTTGATTAAGCTACAAATGAAGCCCCTTGTTCCCGTTAAAGCCACTTTCCAAGCATTTTGGTCAACCATGCCAATTAATGAGAACCTCATGGGGGATTACACCTATAAAGAGAGTAATACCGAAGTTGCCAGCAGCATGTTTCCCTTTGATGACGCGGAGATTTTGGACTTAAAGCCGAGAAGTGATATTGAAGGAGTTAACAAAGACACCAACAGCTTAATTGCCGTAGATATGTTGGATCGCAACAAGACCCTAAATCAAAATCAAGTGATTATCGGAACCTCGGGGGTCGGCAAGACCACCTATATGATTCAGAAAATCCTGCGCTACGCCATTCAAGACTATCAAATCTACATTATTGATCCAGAAAACGAATATACCAAGATTGTCGAAGCCCTAGGTGGTGCAGTCTTGCACCTAACTTCTAACGCTAAGTACAAAATTAACCCACTACAAATTTTTTCCGAAGAAATCCTAAGCGCTGATGAGGCCGTCACGAACCTTGATTTGCTGGTCAAAGATAAAATTCAGCGATTAAAGGGGTTCTTTGAAGTCCTTAAAACTGGCATTACCCAAGTTGAGCTGGCAATCCTTGATGATGTCGTTAAACAAGCTTACGTCAACAGTGGTGTTTTGAAATACAGCCGCTTAAAAGAGATTAAAGACGATCAGTGGCCGACCTTATCCAATGTTTATGACGAATTGGAGAAACTGGCTGATAAAGACGCCGACAAATTCAGTCGGGTTAAAGACTTTTACTACATCTTAGGCAGCTATACTCATGGTTCTAACAGCCTATTTGACGGTCACACCAACGTCAACCTAAAGGGGAAGGTCATTTCTTTTGATCTAAAACCACTACAAAGTGAACAGGAAGTCCAATCAGCGGCTTATCTGAATACCTTCCAGTATTTGTGGGACGAAATCACCAAAGATCGGCATAGCCGCAAGAAATTGTTTGTTGATGAATTTCACTTTTTAACCTTACACAAAGCGGCTGCCACCTTTTTCCATCAAGCCTACAAACGGTTTAGAAAATACAATGCCGGGGCGATTGCCGGAACGCAGCAAATTCAAGATGTGATTGAAGGCACGACAGATACCGGGCAGAACATTGGTGAAGCCATTATTGGGAACTCCTATACCAAGGTATTCTTTGGCCTTGATGGTAAAGGTGTCGATGATGTCATTACTAAGTTGAGAATGACGTTCTCGGATAAAGAAAAGAAGCTACTAGAACGTCGTAGACAAGGCGAAGCCTTAATGATCTACGGCAGCCAACGCGCCTTTATGAAAGTCGAGTTGACCGAAGAAGAATTGCGGTTGATTGATCCCGAAGCTTACCAAGAAAAATACAACCGTGAGACAGCCGGACAACCGGATTATCAAAAGCGCGTGGTCTTAACACCTAGTGAGATTGACGCCTTGACCACTACCGAAGAGGAAGGAGGGACTTTAAATGAGTAAACCAAACCAGTTATTGAATATCGAGGTTGGCACCTTCAAGCGACAAGGGAACCAGTTAATTCTCGAACTCAATCACAATCAGTTTCGATATGACCAGTTGAGTGAGCTAAACGAATTAAAACAAACTGATGCCAATTTCTTGCAGTTAGTCAACGTGGTTGAGCAAGGCCAGAAGGTCGTTTTAACTTATACCTTGCCGGATAAGGTCAGATCATTAAAGGAATTACCGCAGGAAAATAAAGCAATCCGGTCAGCGATTGCCAAGGAAATCATGACGCAAAAGGTGGTTAACGATAGCCAGTATCACGTTGCGTTGAACCCAGCCAACCTATGGTATTACCCAATGCAACATGTTTGGTACGCCTACCGGGCCAATGAACTCATGCCCTATGATGACAAGCATAGCAATTTAGCTAAATACAAAGCGCTGATTCTGTTTTGCTTGACGGGGACACCCTATGAACGGCTATTAAGTAATCCTAAAGAAGCCTTGGCCAAACACCCGGACGACTATTTACAACAAGTAGCTAAAGCTACGTCGTTAAATGAGTTAACGGAAGTGGTTAACGGCATTGAGGACTTTGTGAGTTATCACGAATGGCAGGAAGTTGAAACGGCCCAGCAGAAAACCAAACAACGTTTATGGTTGAGCGTGGCCGGAGTGGCGATTGTGGCCGTTTTGGCTGTCGGTTTAGTCCATAAAAGTGACGAACGGCAGTATCAAAGCTTAGCTAACCAGAACCAAGCCCAGGTCACACGATTAAAATATAGCGGCCAAATTCAAACTGCTTTAAATGATCAGAAGTGGTCGGAAGCGCAAAAAGATATGCAACGGGCCGGCTATCCTTCAACTAAGCAAGTCAGTGTCTTTTTAAAGCATGGTCAGTACCAGCAAGCCTTGAAGGTTGATCCAAGCCAGTTGAATAAGGTTGTCAACACGGCTTATGCCAACAAGGATAGCGGGCAGGTTGCCAAGTGGGAATTGCCAACTAAGGCGACAAGCAAGCAAAAAGACCAATTGGCGCTGGAAAAAGCCATCGTTAACTACGACACCAATACGCTCAATAACCAATTATCCTTTACGACGAACGCTGATGTTTTATTGAGAATGGGACAAGCCTTCCTAGCCCATAACGATACGCAAGACGCCCAGACTGTTCAAACCAAGTTAGCTGGCGTGAACAGTCCTAAAGCTAAGTACCTCAAAGCGCTATTAAGTCTCAACTCTGCTAAGAACGAAGTTAGCGACGCCCAAAAGAAGTTAGATGACGCCAACAAGATTGATGGCAGTAAAGATAAGGATAAAGACAAGAAGGTGGATTCAGCCAAGTCGGACTTAAAGAATGCGCAGAGTGACCAATCAGCAGCGCAAAAACAAGTCGATCAGGCCAAGCACAAAGTGGGTGATTAAATGCAGGTATTGTCGTTTGAATATAAGAAAAAGAAGTGGAAGTTGATTGCTTATATTGTGGGCGGCACCATTCTGCTAATCGTCTTGCTGATTGCCGCGATTACTGGTCAGCTACAAGAAAACAGTTGTGATAACTCAACCACCACAGAGACGCAATTGGATAGTAAGAGCATGACAGAAAATGCCAAAAGTATCTATGCGCACTGGAAACAGAAGTATGGCGCCACCCCACAAGCGGCCGCCGGAATCTTGGGGGTCTTACAACTGGAAAGTCGCCTTGATCCCAATTCGGTTAATTCAAGTTCCGGTGCCACGGGCTTAGCCCAGTGGTTAGGTGGTCGAAAGGATAAGTTGGAAGATTTAGCCCACAAAGAAAACAAACCAGCGACTAATCTCGGCGTGCAGTTGGACTATCTCGATCAAGAATTGAACAGTAGTTACTATGCGTCAAACAAGCAGATTTTTAAGTATACGGACGTGCACAAAGCGACGAAAGCCTGGTTAATGGATTACGAGGGTATGAGTAAGAACCCGGAACAATGGTATTTAAGCCAAAGATACGGGTATGCCGATCACTGGTATTCCGTGTTCGGGGCGAGTGACCCAGTGGCCGGTAATACCTTAGACAATGCGAGTTCAGGCGATCTGACCGAGCTAGGTTGTGATAGTGACCCGGGCTATTCCGGTGGGAGTATCGTCAAAAATGCGGAAAGTATGAAAGGCGATTTCTACTATGTTCAAACCCACCCTAGCCCTGATTTAGGTAGCGATTTAAAGAATCCTAACAAAACCGGTGGAACCGATTGTTCAGGCTTTGTCTGGTTAGCGCTTAATAAAGCTGGTTACAAGGTACCGGCCAACATGGGCTGGTTTACCGGTACGATGGCAAGTGACGCCAAAGGCAGTCATCAATATCTGAAACAGATCAGTGAAAATGACGCCAAAGCCGGCGATATTGTGATTGTTAATCAAGGTGCCGGGGCCGGGAACAATGGGCACACCGCAATCTTGTTAGACAAGTGGCAAGGCAAAGCCACCAAAATCATTGAGCAAGGTGGTGTAGGCGACAAGGTTAACGAAAGCACCTTTGGCACCGCCTTTTATAGCTTACTAAGTGGTGGTGATGTGACGTTAGCCCGGCCAATCAAGAAGTAAGGAGGGACAAACAAATGAAGCGTAGCGTGATTTTAAGTGTGGTGATTGGCAGCTTGATCTTAGTTATGTCATTAGGGGCGAATGTCTATCAGCATAGCCAAATTAAGCAGGCACAACAACAGATTAGTCGCTTACAACAACAAAAGCGTCAAGTCAGCCAGCAATTAACCAAAACTAATCAACAAAAGCAGTTATTGAGCGCTCAAATTGACAGTTATAAGACCTACCAAAATAATAAAGATAAAAGTCAGGCTGAACTTAGCTTTAATACGGTGGTCACCAAGTTCTTTGAGGTCATGAATAACTTCAAGCCCAAGACCTACGGTCAGCGTAAAGATGGCGTGAAAGACTTGATTTCCGACAAGCTATATCAGCAATACTTTTCAAATAAGGGCACGTATGGTGATAGCAATAGTGTTTCAGCCAAATTAGATCAGCTGAACCTGTATACACAAAGTAAGCAGGGCCAAGATATGAAAGGCTTGGCCGTCGTTAGTTATGAAAGTAAGAGTGGCGACAACGACTGGCAAAAGGCGACGGTACTTTATCAAGTGACTTTCGATACCACCACGGATCGAATCACCGCAGTCCAAAATTTAGGTAGTAGCTTTAAAGCCAGTGACCTTAATTAAACGCGTTGGCAAAGCCCTAGCGGTAATCGTGGTGGTTTCAGCCGTTAGCGGGTTTGCTGGTCATCAATATGTCAACCACGTAGAAAAGCATCGACCAATCGTGACGCTGGCTAAGCATTCTGATAAAGTTCTGTTCTTTTACCGTGATGATTGCTCGGATTGTCAATCTATTTTCCATCGGATTTATTGGCATAACGTTATCAGTCACAACATCATTTTGATTAATATGAATCAATCGCAGAATCGGCATTACATTCAAAAATATCAATTAACGTCAGTACCAACCTTGATCCATGGCAAGCAACGATACTCCGGTACCAACCAACAAAGGATTAAACAGATAGTAGGTGATTAGATGAAAGACAAATTATTAAACAGCGTTAAAGTCAGCTGGCCATATCTACTAACGCTAATCATTGGCTTGTATTTAGCGGAGATTTTGGCTGGATTAGTCATGGCCTTGTCGCACTATAAGCTAACTTTTGCGGATCATATGCCAACCGTATTAAAACAATTAGCCTTACACCCCTGGCACTATTACAACTTGTATTTGGGTCAAAAGAACCCGGTATTAATTATCGTCAGTATTGCTGTGGTCCTATACACCATTTATTTTGCTTTGAAACGCAATAGCAAGCACAAAGCGTGGGAAACTGCGGACACTGAAACCCACGGGAGTGCGACCTGGGGGAATTTAAAAGAATTAAGTGACCATTACTTTAGTATCAATACTAAAGACCTTACAACGGCGTTTAATAACAGTACCAAGGTAGAAATTCTCAAATCATTGGTGGATCGAGAAAAGTCAGCGAAAGGGGGAAATTAACATGAATGGGACAATTTTAGGGATCGTAGATAAACAGATCGTTTACCAGAATAACAGCACCAAACCCAACCGGAACATTTTTGTGGTCGGGGGCCCAGGATCGTATAAGACCCAGTCAGTCGTCATTACCAACCTGTTTAATGAAACGGAGAACAGTATTGTCGTAACCGACCCGAAAGGTGAATTATACGAAAAGACGGCCGGTATCAAACTAGCTCAAGGCTATCAAGTACATGTCGTCAATTTTGCCAACATGGCGCACAGTGACCGCTACAATCCCTTTGATTATATTCAGCGCGATATTCAAGCCGAAACCGTGGCAACAAAGATCGTGCAAAGTGAAAATGCCGAAGGTAAAAAAGATGTGTGGTTCAGTACCCAACGGCAACTTTTGAAGGCACTAATCCTGTTTGTCATGAACCACCGGTCACCAGAGCAACGAAATTTGGCGGGCGTAACGCAAGTCTTACAAGAAAATGACGTTGAAGCCGAGGAAAAGGGTACAGATAGTCCGCTAGATACCTTGTTTCTTGAGCTAACTATGACTGATCCAGCGAGACGCGCTTATGAGTTAGGTTTCAAAAAGGCCAAAGGGGAAATGAAAGCCAGCATTATTGAAAGTCTGCTGGCGACCATTTCGAAGTTCGTTGACAAAGAAGTGGCCGATTTTACCAGCTTTTCGGATTTTGATTTAAAAGAGATTGGCAACGACAAAGTGGTGCTATATGTGATTATTCCGGTGATGGACAATACCTATGAAAGCTTCATCAATCTGTTTTTCTCACAATTGTTTGATGAATTATACAAATTAGCCGCCGATCATCACGCTAAATTGCCCCACCAAGTCGACTTTATCCTTGATGAATTTGTCAATTTAGGGAAGTTTCCCAAGTATGAGGAGTTCCTAGCGACGTGCCGGGGGTACGGCATTGGCGTGACGACAATTTGTCAAACCTTAACCCAGCTCCAAGCCTTGTATGGCAAGGATAAGGCCGAGAGTATCTTAGGTAATCATGCCGTTAAAATTTGCTTGAATGCCGCTAATGACGTAACTGCTAAATACTTTAGTGATTTACTAGGAAAATCAACGGTGAAAGTGGAAACGGGAAGTGAAAGTACTAGTCACAGTAAGGAAGAGAGCCACAGTAAGAGCGATAGTTACAGCTATACGAGCCGTTCGCTGATGACACCTGATGAAATCATGCGTATGCCTGAAGATCAGAGCTTATTAATCTTTAGTAATGCCCGACCAGTCAAAGCTACAAAAGCGTTCCAATTTAAACTATTTCCAGGTGCCGATCATTTGGTTAACTTGTCACAAAACGATTATCAAGGCCAACCAGAAGCCAGCCAGGAAACCCACTTTAAGAATAAGGTAGATAAGTGGAATCAGACAGTTAAAGCACAGCACCAAGCCAAAAAAGACGATCAAACAACCGATGACGAAGAAGACAAATTGCAGGATAATATCGATCAAAAATTAGAGTCTAGACATAAGAAAATGCTTGGATAATGGAGGACATATTAATGAAAAAATATTGGAAATATATAATCGCTGTGATGACAGTGTTGCTGATTGTTGTTGGTCTTACCGCTTGTGGAAAGTCTACAGCACAGGATTTGCAAAGTAATAAATGGTATCTCAACCAAAAAGGACAAAGCTACAAAACCCAATTTAATAAAAAAACAATGATTATTGAAAGCCCCTTGATGAATGTAAATGCCAATTATTCAGTCGGTAATACTTCTGGTAAAGAATATTTAAAAGTAAATACTGATGATGAGAAGAATCAAAAATTTGAATTAACTCAAATTAGCGATGGTTATAAAGCTAAAGCAATAAATAAAACTGCCAAAGCAGATGACGGATTAGGAAGCTTTGAATTGCAAAAAAGGAAGTGATAGATATGTTTGTTTTAGGTGATATTTCAGGACTGGTTCAGGGAGCGATTGCTAAGTTTTTTGAATGGGCACTGTCTGGTTTGTTGGACGGCTTATTCAACATCTGCAAGGCCATTATTGACCAAGCCAATCAAAGCTTGCCAGTTGTTAAAACGTGGTATGCCATCTTCCTGTCCTTTGCGACATCGTTAGTCGTTGTGGTCGTCCTTGGCCGCATTGTGATGACAATTCTAAAAGAGGCAGATGAAAGTACCGATGTTACTTGGGCTAATATCATCATGGACGGGATTAAATCAGCGGCCGTGATCCCGGTCTTCGTGTTCTTACAGGGCTTTATTCAAGGTTCAATTACCTTGCCCCTGCTAAAGTATATGTTTAGTTCTGATCAGCAGTTCACTGCTAAATCAATTACCGGCATGAATAAAGTTCCTGGGTTAAAAGATGTTGGCATTTCGCTACCCTTACAGATTTTGTTTCTGCTAATCTTCACTGTCGTAACCGTCGTGTTCTTTATCAAAATGTGTGTGTTTGTGGCTGATATGGCGTGGTATAACCTGACAATTCCTTTAGCTGCAATGAGCATGGCGACCGAAAGCTTTGATTACAGTGGCACGTGGTGGAAGAAGTACATTTATTACAATGCTTCTATTATTAGCCAGGTGCTTTGTATGTCACTATCAGTATGGTGTTTCACTAATATGGCTAAATACGGGTTTATTGCTTTTATTGCTTCAATCGGATTCGGTTTTCTGGTGGTCAAAACACCTGACGCCGTTAAAGACTTTTGGGCTTCAACCGGTGTGACTAAGAGTGCTGGTGTGGGTGCCATGAGAATGTTTCAAAATTATTTCCGTAACCACTAGGAGGAAAAATAGTTATGAAGAAAATCGCACACTGGTTATTGGAAAAAGCCAAAAAAGATATGCGAACCGATCCTTTTACAACACCTTCACGGCGGACTAAGTTGTCTTACTATTTTGATAACTTAGTTAGCATGGTCTTCTATATAATGGGAATTTACCTCATGTTAATGGATTTATACCAAGAGCTTTTCACGGCGAACCATACCGATTTTTTAGGAACTGCACTAATGGCCTTAGTTTTACTGCTGGGTGGCTTATTATTCCGTTGGTCAGCCTATGCAGATTTCAAAGCCATCGACCGGTATCAACAATATTTAAAGCAACAATCGATAGAGCAACAACAAGAATTGCGACGTGAAACTTGGTTGAAAGCAGCTGAACAAGGTAAAACAGAATTAGAACAGAAGCTTAATCATAAGGAGTGAATGAACATGACCACTGTTATCTTAGCTGAAAAACCCAGTCAAGCCCGTTCATACGTCCAAGCCTTTCAAAAGAGCACAAAAAAACAGGGTTACTATACGGTTAGTGACCCTGTTTTGCCCGAGAATACGCTTGTCACGTATGGTCTCGGACACTTAGTTGAACTAGCCACACCGGATAAATATGATCGGAAATACCAGCAATGGGCCTTATCTAATTTACCGATTTTCCCCGATAAATACAAGTTTGAAGTGTCAGCTAGTAAAAAGGACCAATACGGGATCGTCAAAGACCTGTTAACGAAGGCCGATACCATTATTGTTGCCACCGATAGTGGCCGAGAGGGTTCTAATATTGCCTGGTCGATCATGAGCCAAGCCCAGATTGACGTTAAAAAGAAGACCATTAAGCGGCTATGGTTGAATAGTTTGGAAAAAGACGCCATTATTACCGGCTTTAAAAATCTTGGTGACTGGCACAAAGACTATTTGGCGTATAAAGAAGCACAAACCCGTCAAATTAGTGATTGGTTGATCGGTATGAATGGTAGTCCCTTATATACTTTGTTATTAAGACAAAACGGGGTACGCGGGGTATACTCAATTGGTCGCGTGCAGACGCCAACCTTGTATATGGTCTATCAAAGAGACCAGGCAATCAAAAACTTTAAGCCGGAACCCTATTTTGAACTAAATGCGGAAATTTTAGCTAATCAGCAAAAATTCGTCGCAAAATTAGACCCCTATCAGCGATTTAAAGACGAAACAGGGCTAATAACATTCATGCAAGCTAAAAACGTTCAGAAAGGCTCACAGGCCGGTTTAATCAAGGACGTCCAAAAGCAAGGCAAAAAACGAGCTAGTCCCCAACTATTCTCGCTATCTAGTCTACAAAGTGCCATGAATAAACGTTATCACGCCAGCGCCAGCCAAACCTTAGCGGCTATTCAAAGCTTATACGAAGACAAACTGCTCAGTTATCCCCGCACCGATTGTGCTTATATCACTGATGAAGAATTTGATTATTTAGTGGCTAATCTGACGAAGTATCTGGGTTTGGTCTCTAAGCCAGTCGCTTTAACCAATACCACTCCGAACAAACGCTATGTTGATGGGAAAAAAGTTGAAGAACACTATGCCATTATTATGACTAAAGTCGTGCCAACGAAAGAGAAGCTAGCCAGCTTGCCTAAATTACAGCAACAAGTCTATGACCTGGTTTTAAGGACGACGTTAGCGATGTTTGCTGATCCGTACGAGTACGAAGAAACCACCATTATCACCCAAGTTGGTGACGCCAATTTTAAAGCAACCGGTAAGGTCCCAACTAAGCAAGGTTGGCAAGCTTTATTTGATGATCACAAAACCGACCAGCAAGAGGCAGCCACCTTACCGCTCGTTCACCAAGGCGATCAAGTCCAAGCAAATCTGCAAACACCGCAAAAAGAAACGACACCACCGGTACCCTTTACCGAAGGTACCCTGATTACGGCCATGAAGACCGCCGGCAAAACGCTTGATGATGAAGAAGCCCAAGCGATTCTTAAAGATGTGCAAGGCATTGGGACAAGTGCAACCCGGGCCAATGTGCTGGAAGTGTTAAAGAAACGCGGCTATCTCGTCACTGAAAAGAACAAGCTACACGTCAGTGAAGCCGGAATTACTTTATGTAAAGCGGTTGAACTCGAACCCTTGCTAACTAGCCCAGAAATGACGGCTAAATGGGAGCAAGCATTACAGCAAATCAGTACCGAAGAACGCACCCCAGATAACTTTTTGAGCCAGATTAAGAAGTTTGTGGCGAAGTTAATTGCTGATGTCCCCACACAATTAACCGGCAATTCAGCCATTAAGCAACAAATCAATCACCAACAGCAAGCACAAAAGTCCGCCGAGGTCTTCTTAGAAACACCGCAAGCGACCGTTTTAAATAAACAGAAGTTTTATATTGTAAAGCCTAAGCAAGGCGAAGACTTTACCCTGCCCAAGAAATGGAGCAGTAAGACCCTCGGGAAGACCGCCATTAAAGCGTTGGTCACCAAGGGGGAAACGAGCAAATTAAAGGGTTTCAAGAGCAAAAAAGGAAAGTTGTTTGACGCCAAGTTAAAGCTTGACGGCCATAAATTAAGTTTTGATTTTGATTAGAACCTGCCTACCGCCCTGCACGTTGTTTCGGTTGGTGAACTCGTCATTTAGGTTTACTTTTCAAAAACCAAAAAGTTAACCTAACCAACGAGTGTAATTGTAAAAGAAGGAGGATATATCATGAAAAATGAACTGGAAGCATTAGCAAGCGAATTACCTATTTTGACGGATAAAAGCAGTTATAAGTACCTATCAGAAGTTGCGGGTAATGGCAAATATATTCAAGTTGCGTGGCAAAAAAAGAATGCTGAATATTTAGCACTTTACGGCACACAATCTATCAAGTTACCCCAAATTGATAATTCTGTAGAGTTTGTAGACGCCGAGGAGGTTTAAATATGCCAACTAAAGAAGAAGCAGAAGAATGGAAGAAACAACTTGTAGATAATGCAGAACAGCAAATTTTGAACTTAACTGATAGTGAAAAGTTTAAAAGTTATCTTGATACCGTAGCAAAGTTTCACCGGTATAGCCAACGTAATATTGACCTTATCTATTCTCAAAATCCAAGTGCCAGCCAAGTTGCAGGCTTTAAAAAATGGCAGAATGATTTTAAACGATCAGTAAATAAAGGAGAAAAAGGGATCAGGATTGCGGCCCCTATTATTAAAAAACTAACTCCAGAGGATCAGAAAAGGCTTGATACGACCGAAGAAAAAGCCATAGTTGGTTATCGCTATATTCCAGTATTTGACATATCACAGACAAGCGGCGAACCAGTCCTAAGTGCTAAAGATTTTGTCAAAGAAAATTTAGCGGATCATAAAAACGTTACTAACCTATATAACGAACTCAAAAATTATTTGAATAACAATACTGATATTAAAGTCAGTGAAAAGAGATTGTCAGAACTTGGTGGCGCTAAAGGCTATTTTCAACCCAGCACTAATGAAATCGTCATTGGTGGCGATGAGCCCGACAATGCTTTGAAACTAAAGACGTTATATCACGAATATGCGCATAGCCAGCTACACGGCCTAAAATCAGCCTTTAAAGATCGCCCGCGAGCCTATCAAGAAACGCAAGCCGAAGCGGTCGCATATGTTGCCATGCAAAATATTGGCGTTGATACCAGCAACTACTCACTCGGTTACGTGGCCACCTGGGCCAAAGATAAAGCCGTAATCCATAGCGCTTTAAGTGAGATCCAACAAGTGAGCAACAAAGTGATTGAACTTAGCGATGGCTTAACCAAACAATTAGGCTTACAAGAAGCCCCAAAAGAGCCTGCACATGATCTAAAAAAGCTATCAGCCCAGGATCTTAATAAGTCCTATCAAGGCTTGCAACAACAAATTCAACAAACAACTAGTCCACAACAAAAAGCGCAATTAAAAAATCAGTTAAACGATGTGCACCAAGAAATTAGTGATCGAACTCAAAAACAACTGAAAACATTTGCTGAACAGAATCCGGAGATCAAACAACCCAAATCCGAACTGGATCAAAGTTTAAAGCGTTAGCCAGTTTTTAAAGGTCATGCTATAACATAAACAGAAAAAGGAAGTCCCGCCGAAAACAGGACTTCCCGTGCAAGCCGCTTCAAAGGCGGTGGTCTAGATTACAAAACTACATTGTCGCCCTGTAACCGACCAAAGTTACGCAGGGCGGCTTTTTTATTTGTGGTGCTTGTCGATATTGACCTAATTTTTATTTGCTTTTAGCCAATAGGGTATACCTCAAGAACATTCTCTGCCTCTATACAATTCAGAATTTTTATATACATTTACACAAAATATTTCACACTCTCTTTTTTTTTGAGGGAATTGTTGCTAAATGGATCATCAAAAAATAGTCAATCAATTGATTGGCTATTTTTGATGATATGAATAATTGGGTTTCATGTTTTGTTTAATTATTTATTTTGCGGTGTGGGCGAACCGTGAACAAATAGTGTTTTAAGTATCCTGAACTATACATCAAGATAGCAGCGACAAATCCAATTATTAACAAGACTAATAATGATGACATGGTGGTACTCGATCCATTATGGAAATACAAAGTATTTGTTAGTGTTTGCATGCTAAATCGCATTGGAACCCAACTGTAAATTCCCTTTCGGTACAAAGGATCAAGGGCTTCCGGTGCATAAGATATCACGGCAATTGCTAGGAACCAGACTACGAGTACTAATGGGTAGACAAAAAATCCAAACCAATCCAGGGCACACGTTATAATAAGATAAAAGACAAAGATACTAATAAACATTAATCCGATAAAGTTAATTGGGTTTGGAATTGTTAGGTTAAATACATTAGCAAATAAGAACCCAATTGTTGCTGAAAGAATACTTGCTACCAAACCGGTAATTAGTTGACTAGTTATTGTTGTAGCATTTAAAAATTTTGAAGCGCTTCTTTTTGTATGTTCGCGCCATAAAATAAGAGAGGGAATTAAAGCGCTAAACCACGCCAATGCCACTAGAAGCATGGGTGCTGCGCCACCAATCGTGTTCTTTTCAATTTTATTAGACTCATGAGTAGATACACTAATAGGGGTCGAAACCAAATCCCAAGATTTTGCGGATAAATTAATCTTATTTTTGCTAAGAACACTTTGTTGCTGTGCGCTAATTCGTGATGAAAGCGTATTTGCAATCTGAGGAAGTGCTTGGGATAGCAATTGCGATACTTGAGCATTCATTCCTTGATTAATACTGATCTTAATCTGTGCAGGGTGAACGGGTTTCTGTGTAACAAATTTAGCTTGAAGCAATTGTGATTTTGCAGAATCTGGTAATTCCTCCTTTTTTTGAAGAGTAGTGAGCTTTTGGCTAATAATTTGGGCCTTTAGCGATTCATTTTGCTGCTGTAACTCTTTTGAAAATCCTGATCTAATAATGAAAGCCCCATAATACTTTTGATCATTAAAACCATCTTTTTGTGGAGATACCCATTTGATTTTTGAATCTTTTCCATTGAATTTC
The DNA here is from genome assembly GCF_054657915.1 of Furfurilactobacillus curtus. NCBI lineage: Bacteria > Bacillati > Bacillota > Bacilli > Lactobacillales > Lactobacillaceae > Furfurilactobacillus > Furfurilactobacillus curtus. The sequence goes on along the minus strand of NZ_BAAHXU010000003.1, from coordinate 10,915 downwards.
TTTCGCAACTTACTTTCAATTTTATTGCTGAGAATTCCTTTGTCTTCGTTGACAAGTGCTACAGGAATTTGTTTTACTTTGACAGAGTTACGTATGCCAATTAAGGCAAATGAAACTATTCCAATAATTGCTCCAACAAGCAATAATGCTAACCAATATCTTTTACTACGAATTACATCGAACATCTGATATTCCTCCCTTTTAAGCTAAGTACTAATAATAGTGGATATTATTTTGGAAAGACATAGACAACTTTTTTTGAAACGTCACTTAGGCATACAAAATGTTATTTGTGTATACTTAAGTTACATATGGATCTATACTGATGTTTGGAGAAAAGGAGGAACTTATGACTGATTTAAGAAATAAGAGAACAGAAATGTTAATTGAAAATTCTTTTATACAATTAGTAAGACAACAGGGATTTAATAATGTATCGGTAATTGATATCTCTAATAAAGCCTTGATCAATCGTCAGACATTTTATAGGCACTATCAGGATAAGTATCACTTGGCCGCGAAAATGATTCAGGATTTTGTGTCGACTTATGATTCAGTATTGAAGAAAAGAAGTAATTTAAATAAACAAAATCAAAACTTTTTGAGCATTACATCCATATTGGCACCTGATATAAAAAATCTTTTAATCAAACAACGTGAAAAGATTTTAGCATTGCGCTCTATTCAATTGGATAGCAAAGATTTGAGTAGTGAGATAAAAAGGGTTTTAAGAAACAATCTTGTAAGTATGCTGGAGGAAAAACCTGATAAGTTTGAAATGTCATTATTAACTTCACTTATTCTGGGTAGTTTTAATTACCTAATTGATGAACAAGAATTGCCTGATACAAGTAAAATACAACATGCAATTACAGGAATCCTTTGTTTGATAAGCTAAACCTGAATTATTCATATAAATCCCAAAATTTACGACAGTTACTGTAGTATCAACGTTGTCTAATGTTTTCACTTTTCACCTGTTGGGTGATAAAAAAAGAACCCCAATCTGTTAGATTGAAGTTACCACAACCATCAATCGAAGAGAGGGATTCCAATGTTTAGCGTTCCGAAAATTCATCTAGAAAGCAACCAGCAAGTGATTTTAACACATGATGGTGGGCATTTATTGACATAAGAGCATTTAGGGAAAGTAGAATCTTTCTATTTTCAATAAGTTAACGTGACGGCCACTAGGGTATACCCTAATGGTCTTTTTTATTTCTGTGCTATACTAGGAATTACAAGTGTTCATTAGAACTGTCCAAAAGGAGAATTGGAAATGGCTAAAATCGGTTATGCGCGTGTGAGTTCCAAGGAGCAACATTTAGATCGACAGTTAGCGGCTTTAAAAGACGTTGATAAATTATTTACGGATAAATTAAGTGGGGCTAACACTAATCGGCCAGAACTGCAAAAAATGCTGGCCTATATTCGTGAGGGTGATATTGTAATGGTCACTGAATTAGATCGCTTAGGCAGAAACAACCATGATTTGACTAAAATCATGAACACCCTTCAAAATAAGGGTGCCACCCTAGATGTGTTAAATTTGCCGTCCATGACAGGGATTGCTGACCCCAATTTACGTCAACTGATGACCAACTTGATTATTGAACTCTATAAGTATCAGGCCGAAAGTGAACGTAAGCGAATCATTGAGCGCCAGCAACAAGGGATTGCCTTAGCTAAGCAGCAGGGTAAATATCATGGGCGCAAACCCCAATATGCCAAAGATGATCCCCGTTTGCAACATGCTTTTAAGCTTTATCGAGCTGGCATGAGTGACATTGATGTGTCCCGAAATACTGGGATTAAGCGGACAACCTTTATTCGGTATCGAAAGAAATTCAGTGTGTATAGATAAATTTCTCATTAAATAAGCAGGGCAGTGAAGAAAAAATTTAAATAGGAGTGAAATAACAGATATATGGAAATAAAACTAATAGAGGTTAGTGCATTTTGGATAAGTAATTAAAAAGTTCCGATCCAGAAAAATACAAAGATAAACGTTGATCTAATGGCTTCATATACCTAAGAAAATAACAAATCAATTTTTAGACTTAAGATTTGGTTTATAATAGATTAGTATTAACGTTAACTAAATTCATGAGGAGTTTAAAATGAAAATTACACCAGAAACTAAAACACTTGCTGCCATTTTTCAAACTAACAGTAGTGTTCACTATGTAATACCTGTCTATCAACGCAGTTATTCTTGGAAAGATGAACAAATTGAAACGTTGTTTGATGGATTGAAGTCAATATTTGAGACAGGTTTTAAGAGACATTCAGAACCGCGTTTACCTTCCACAGCTCAAATAAATCATTAATCGTGATTAATAACTTATTTGAACCATGGAAAGCATTAAATCAGGCGGCCATTTGGCTCGTAAGTGTTGCGATTTCAACTTGTAAGGGGGTCTGGTAGCCCAGTGAACTATGAATTCTCTTCCTATTGTAGAAAGCATGCACATATTCAAAAAGGACAGCAGCGGCAGTTTCATAATTCTCAAAGACCGGCACTGGATAAACACATTCCTTTTTGAGGGAAGCATGAAAAGATTCCATTGGTGCATTATCGTATGGACACCCCTTACGGCTGTAAGAGTGGCGGATATGTAGTTCTGTTAACCGTTGGTTGTAATCATCGCTGGTGTACTGTGATCCTAAGTCTGTGTGGATAATCAGGTCCCCAGTAATGGTTCGATTTTTAACCGCGCTTTCCAGGGTCTTTAAGACTAAATCAGTATCCATCTTTTTTGAGAACGAATAGCCGATAATCCGTCGTGAGTGTAGGTCCATGATGGTTGATAAGTAACACCAGCCATTACGCTTCGTTTGAATATAGGTCATATCAGCGGTCCATTTTTGATTTAAACCAGTGGTCGAGAAATCCTGCTTAAGCAAGTTGGGACGCTGTTCAACCTTGGTTTTGGAAGCCGAAGCCGCTTTCCATTTATTGACGGTAACGGAGTGGATATCCAGTTCCTTCATGAGCCGGGAAATCCGTCTTGGGCTGCACGGACGCTGCAGTGGTTGAAGTTCCAGATTCCATTCATGGTGGATCTTCATAACGCCGTATCGCTGCTTGAATTCCGCAAAGATCCGCAGAATCCGTTGTTTTAAGTCCTCATCTTCGGCCCGGCGTTTTGAAGGCTTTGGGGATCGATAACGATAATACTGAGCTCTGGAAACACCGAGGATTCGGCACATCTTAGTTACCTGGTGGTGATGGCTTTCTTGTTGAATGTAATCAAAGATATTGGTTACTTCTGCGCAAGGAAGCCCAGGTCTTTTTTAGGATTTCGTTCTCCTCAGACAGCGAAGCCAGTCGCTTTTCCATCGCTTTGATTTCGTCTGGCGATTTACCGGATTGAGTTTTGGCCTGGCCCTGGATCCACTTATGAACGGTTGAATAGCCAATGCCATATTCTCTGGCCAGTTGGGCAGCTGATTCGCCTTGCTTATATAGGTTGATAATGTTTTGTTTGAATTCTTTGTCGTAACGAGTTGGCATGTAAAAATTCCTTCCTTTTGAGAGACGATTTATTCATTATACCCTCTCTTAAAAGTTGTCTCAGGAATCAGCTTACATCCAGCATTCCCTATTTCTATACAATCTACCGTACGAAGGCATTTCATTTACACAAGATTCTTGACGCTACCATTTTTTTACTAAGGAGGTCTCTTCATGGCCATCACCATTTTAATGGCTTGCTATACCCTGCTGGCTTTAGGAATTGGTTGGTACTTTTATGCTCATCGACGTCGTGCTTTCTTAGTCTTTCATCCCGAAAGTAGTCACGAATTAAGTCGTGTCTTGACGATCAGTGGTGTTGTTATGCTACTGATTGGTGTGCTGTCGGCAGTCGCCACCATCATGAACAACATGGTCTTCATTTCAACCATGTTGTTAGTCGGCGTTATTGCGATTATCAGTATTCAATTGATTCTATTACACTGGTTCCCTAAGGCGTAATCGGTTACACTTTCTCGCAGCTTTTTTACCATATCGCTTTTTATTTGCAGATAAATAACGTATGATAAGAGTATAAAGTAATGAGAGGTGAATATTATGTTACAACAATACAAGCACATTTTAGTCCCAGTCGATGGTTCCTATGAAGCCGAATTAGCTTTCAAGAAAGCAGTCGCTGTGGCTAAACGTAACGATGCTGATTTACATCTCGTTCACGTTGAAAACATTTCTGGCTTTGATACCAGCATGGTTGAACAAGTCACAGAAACGGCCAAGAAGACCCTCGACAAGTACGTGGCTGATGCCAAGGCAGATGGTCTTGACAAGATTGATTACGCCATTGAATACGGGGCACCGAAGACCATCATTGCCAGAGATGTTCCTCGGGGTAATGACACCGATTTGATTATGATTGGTGCTACTGGGTTAAACGCAGTTGGACGGCTATTAATCGGGTCTGTAACGGAATACGTCACACGGACAGCAGTTTGTGACGTCATCGTCGTACGGACGGACTTAGATAATCAACCAGCCAAAGCAGCACACCGCGCAGAATAAATTTGCTAACTAATGCTTTAACTATGGCAATTACTCACCGTATAAACTTTATCAATTTCACTTGCTGGTCATGCACGAAATGTAGCGGCGCGGATATCGTCCTAATAAAAAATGGTTTGATCCGCTTTACCGTGGTATCCATTGCGATCCATATATAATTTTGAAAAAGTGTCCGATAACTAACCCGATTTATCCAGAACATAATGATTCGTATTTGAAAGAATGTTTATCTAATTTAGCCAGTAAGGGGATTATTTTATAAATCTAAGAGGGTATCTCATTCGAAATACCCTCTTAGATTTAGCTAGTAATCCGCATTGAATTAAGATACTGGCTAGCTTAATTCAACTTTTAAATTGCTTACGATCTGTTAATAAAGCAATCGGTGAAAGAATTAAAATAATCACCGCTCCTACCAAATAAGTATGACTAAAGGCATGACTGATTTGTCGCTTTTTAGCATGCTTAATTTTTCCCATAGAATTCATTAAAGCTTCTTTTTGTGCCATTTGCTTGAGACCAACCAGCAATTTGTGTGGGCCTTGATTTATTTGTTGATTACTCGCATAATCTTATTTCCATGAAATAGCATGCAACAATATATCATATCATGATATATTGTTGCATGCTATTTCATAATATGCTATTATTTACTTGCAAATAAGGAGGCACACTATGAAAATAATTACTTTTTCAGCCATTAAGGGCGGAGTTGGAAAAACAACTTTAACTTTCAATTATGGTGAATGGTTATCTAGTAAGGGTTACAATGTTTTGATGATTGATAGTGATCACCAGTGTAGTTTGACCCAAACTTATGATATTTATAAAGATCATGATACCTTAGCTAATGTTTTTACAAAAGATAATGAAAAAGTAGAAATTATTGAGTTACACAAGAATCTGTCAATTATCCCTGCTTCTATGAATCTAGATACAATTAACAATGATCTTCAAACTAGAGCAAACAAAGAATTATTAATGTACATGTGGTTTTCAGATAACTATAATGAACTAAAAAAATTCAATTATGTATTGATAGATACGCATCCTGATTTTTCAACTATCACACAAAATATGATTGTAATTTCTGATTTCGTTTTCAGCCCAATTGAACCAAGTGAATACGGTTTTATTTCAAAAAGTAATTTGGAATTAAGAATGAAACAATTGAAACAAGATGTAATTAATGTCGAAACTCGACAAAGTTTTGTCACAGCGGAACTTAAATTCATTGGAAACCGGATAAAACATAATACTAAGTCATCTCATGAGTTTGTAGAACAAATGAAAAAAGACCCGCGGACAATTGCACTAATTCCTGAAAGAGAAATATTCAATAAAACAACTCTTAATCACAAACCGCTGATTAAGATGGAGCAAGAAAACAATTCAACACAAAGGGCCAAAGAATTTTTCGAAAATATCGACAATATCTTTGAAACCTTTGCGAAGCAATAGCGTAATATGATATGTCATGCTATATCATATTATGAGACAGAAAGGACTAGTATAATGGCATTTGAAGATAAAATGAATCAACTAAAAAATAGTATGAGCAGCAAACCTGCTAAAAATGAACCAACTGCACCTAGAATTTCAAAATCTTATACTTTGAAGCAAGATATTGCTAATGAACTAACTAGACGTGCAAAAGAGAAAGAATTAACAGCTTCCAGATATTTAGAGAAACTGCTAAAAAAAGAATTTAATCTTTGATTTTCGCTAATTGAAAAAGGGGTAAAATCATGGAAACTACAATGAACGAGATATTCCTTGTTGCTTGTATTATTATTTTTTGGCTATTTCCCGTTATCGGCATTTTGAAGAGACATAAAATAGGCAATCGTTTCTTTTTTAGACAATGATTATTCCCGTTACAATAATGGTTACAAGTACTATTTGAAAAATGGAGTGGTAATCGTCGATCAGTTATCCGTATATTACAAATGATATCCTTGTTTATTACTTATTTATGCGGACCGATCATGCTTTTGATTTTCAGTGCTTTCAACGAATACTTTCTTAAACACCCAGAGGCATTTATATTATTCGAATATTTACTGATATCTTCCGGCTCTTATTGGTTCAAACCCAAAGTAGGCAAAGTGTACAAGACCAAATAAAGTTGCCGGCGGGTAAGCGCTATGCTAGACTAAGATTAATATGACAACCGAATAAAAGATCAAGCTAAACAGAAAAAAGTCCCCAATTCACGAGGAATCAGGGACTTCAGGTTTAGCAAGTAGCTATCTGACAGCTACTTAGATTCAGTCGATTTAGACCGCCAAGTAAAAATCAACTGAATATTGTTCTTAATTTGTAGGTTAATTATACCGCAAACCGGTCCAAAAGGACAAGTTAAGGATAGTTAAAAAACAAATTAAATCCAATGGACTAAGTAGCCAACAGAAGCTGCCTAGTCCATTTTTGTTTAGTTGCTATAAATTAAAAAAGTTGCCGGTTGGGCAACTCACAAACAGACACATGCTGATGAAATTGCAAAGCCATCACTACCAAATGTACGCTTTGTAACTTAGTTAAAGCATATCAGATTTGTATTTTAAAGCAAATCAAATGTTTTGGCAACTCTCTTTTGGGACAGCAGGTGTCAGTCAAGAAGGGAGTTTTTATGATGGATCAAGCAAATTTTGATTTTTATAAAAAAGATAACGTTTATGGAACTTTATTTTTTCAATTTCCCAAGGTACTAATGTACGGAGAAAAATATAAACACCTAAGTAGTGATACTAAACTGGCTTACATGGTTCTCAAAGATCGGCTAGAATATTCATTACGAAATAACTGGGTTGACGAAAATGACAATGTTTATTTTGTCTTCACAAACGAAGAATTAAAAAAACTATTTGACTGCTCAAATACAAAAATTGCAAAAATTAAAAAAGAGCTTGAAGGTGCTCATTTATTAATGCAGAAAAGAATGGGTTTTCAACCAAAAGCCGGCCGCCAATTACCCAACCGATTGTATTTAGCGGAATTAAAAGTTAATGAAAAAGATGTTTATTTAAGAGAAAAGAATCTAAATAGCTCCCAATCCCTTGATACGAGCAGACTTCCGAAAAACGGAAATCAGCATGAGACCGTTGAATCCCTTGATACAAGCAGACTTCCGAAAAACGGAAATCAGCATGAGACCGTTGGTAACATATCCCAATCCCTTGATACAAGCAGACTTCCGAAAAACGGACACGATCTATATAAAGAACCTAGAAGCTTAGATACTAATAGATACAATATAGATACTCAAAAGTTGGACTTTTCCACAGCCCATTTTTCACCAGCAGAAATTCAAAAGCAAAACCAGGATTTGGTGAACCATGCTAATGACTTCTTAACTGATGAAGACAGTGGCTTACCGGTTTTCTTAGAACCCGAAGCCGTGCAATTACTAAGTTTCTGGTGCCGCACTCCGCAACAAATGCGGCGCTTCATTGGCATTATCTTAAATGCTAAGTACCGAGTTGAAAAAGATCATCAAGATATTGGGGTTCTAATCCCGCTTGACGACGAAGAACTAAAACCTTTGATGACTAAAGCCTTAAGACGCTACTTTAACGCCCTGAGAAGCAATGAGAAGCATATCAAGAACGTGGAAAACTACTTGTACGGCACCATGCAAAACCTATTCGGCGTTTGGTGGAATAAACAAGCGGCTAGAGAATATGCGGCCAAACACCCCGAAGAAGAAAAGTCGGCCGACAACGATAACAGTGGGTTGTACTACTAGTCCTAAAAGACTACAAAATCCTTTCTAAGCGGTTTTAAGACTTACTAGTCTATTTATACTTAAGTTAGATTTAAATGGCTTAAACAGAAGAATAGGGGGCTTTTAAATGAGTGTCAGAGCTAACCAGGCTAACCAGCTCAAAAGTTCAGCCTTTAGGATTGATAAAGATTTGGCCGATGATACCGAAGCAGTTTTAAGCGAAGAAGAAAGAGCTAATTTACGCTTTTTAAAGGCGACCGAAGGGACACCAGTCACCGAGTTCAAAGACGCTAAAGAGGTCGCTGATTGGCTCAACGATCCAGATGAGGACTAATGACTTAGTCAGCCTATACGTTAGTTTTGTAGAAACTAACGGTGGCAAGTCTCGACCAGTTTTAATTCGTCGGGTATCAGAACAGACGGTCGAGGCTTTTAAAATTACTAGGGTCCGTCTGAAAACTACTTAAGTAAGATGCAAATTGAGGCAATGTAGACCGTAGCCAGATAAACATGAGCGAGCTTATCATAACGCGTTGCAATCCTACGAAAGTTCTTCAACTGATTGAAGAAGTTCTCAATCAAATGGCGCTCACAATAAACGTGGTAATCACAGGTCCACTTGTCTTTGGTATTTTCCTTTGGCGGAATGGTATAGACGCCTGCTTTATCTTCAATATACTGGCGAAGTTTCGCGGTGCCATAGGCTTTATCCGCGATAATATTTGATTGAGAAATATCGAAGCCTTCCAGCAACTCACTGGCAACTTGGCTATCATGTACTTGACCACCTGTTAGGCGAAAACCCAAGGGATTCCCTAATCCGTCAACGAGTGCGTGAATCTTGGTCGTTCGGCCACCTCGACTTAGTCCAATAGCTTGATTTTCGACCATACATTCGGCGTTTTTTTTGCCCCAGTGGCCTTTTGATGCGCTCGAACGATCGTTGAATCTAAGCTCAAGTTTTCCATGTCGGGATCGTCAATCAATTCGAGAAAAACCTGTTCGAACAAGCCTGAACTTACCCAGGCTCGGAAGCGACTATACACCGTTTTCCAAGAGCCATAGCGTTCAGGTAGATCACGCCAAGGAGCCCCGCTGCGCATGAGCCAGAGGATAGCGTTGAGGGCGGTACGGTTGTCTAGGCTTGATGGACGGCCAGTCCGGTATGGCGGGAAGTATCCTTTGATTCGGTCCCACTGAGCATCTTCCAGTTCGTATCGTTTAGGTGTTGTCATCGGAATGCCTCGATTCGTTTTTCCTCAGATTATACCTGAATTTTTAGTTTTCAGACAGTCCCTAGTCAGTATGAAAAGAAGTCTCCTTATATCAAGCAACAATATTATCCGATTCAAGATTGGCAATCCGCTGGGTTGAAGAAACCTTCCTGGGTCGATCTCGGTAATATTTATCGCTTTCCCAAAGCCGGGCTAAAGTTTAAAGAAATCGGTCATTTAAGTAAGCTAGATCAAAATAAAATTTTAGATTTTACGCTTGACCTAAAATCAAAAAGAAGAGGTAAGGGTCAAAAGATAATTCAACAGCGATCAAGTAAAAGGAAGCACAAAGAAAGTAAAGCAGAGCTTACACAAAGAATTCAAAAACAGTTAAAAGACTTTGCTAAACACAATCCAGAAGTTAAGCCAAAAAACAATCCTGAAAATAAAAACGATCGGCCTAGTTATTAGGTTGATCGTTTTTTAATTTATCCGGTTTATGGGCGTTGACATAGTCAGCGAATGTTTTTAAAAGTTCTTCGGTTTGTTCGACCGAGAGGTTATTAGCTTGAAAGTACTTTTCTAATAAAGCCCCTTTTTGAATTAATCGGCGAGAACGGGCTTTTCGTGCTTGTCGATTTTCATAATACTTAGATTGGCGTAACTTAAAATCTTCCCGCTCAATTTTTTGTTTTAAACGCGCTTGTTGTTCAATTAGTTTTTCATATTGGTTAGGCATGGAATTCCCCATCTCCTATGACTAATGATCTACGGACTTTTCCTTTAAAAACTCGGATACTTTTTTGGATAAGGACTTGATATTGTCATTAGATAAATTAGCATAATCTAAATTGGCTTGACTGATGATTTGTTTACCTAGACGTTGTTCAATCTTATTTTTTTCGTCCTTAATTTTTTGATTAAGGGCTTTTAATTTAGCTTCTTGTTTTTCTAAGTTACTTTGAGACATAACGATCCCTCCAATCATATTAGAAATAATCACCGACACTATATCATAAGGGAAACGTTAAGTCAAAGTATACAATTTGAAATAGCGAAGCGGAAGGCATACACTAAGTTAAAGTTAAGAGAATCAGAAGACCGAGTGAAACGAGGTCAATGCGCACTTACACATAGAATGAATTCTATGTTGTAATAACCCCAAAATCCTGTATTAGAAGTCGCCGATGGCGACAACAAAGTCAAGCCCATAGAATCAAAGTAAAGAGGTGACTAACATGGCAATATTTCATATGAGTTTTAGTAATATTAGTGCTGGTAAAGGACGAAGTGCGATTGCCAGTGCGGCTTATCGAAGTGGTGAAAAATTATTTGATGATAAAGAAGGTCGCCGATATTTATATGCCCGATCGGTAATTCCAGAAAGCTTTATTTTAACCCCCAGAAATGCACCAGAATGGGCCAGTGATCGAGAAC
>NZ_BAAHXU010000002.1:0-44206 GCF_054657915.1 Furfurilactobacillus curtus | reverse complement strand
CTTTTGAGTATCTATATTGTATCTATTAGTATCTAAATTATTAGTATAGTCTAGATCTTGTCTCTTTTTGAGAAGTCCGCTTGTACCAAGGGATTCAGATGTATCAGAAACGGTATCATGCGGGTTTCTCTTTTTGAGAAGTCCGTTTGTACCAAGGGGTTCAACGGTATCATGCGGGTTTCTCTTTTTGAGAAGTCCGCTTGTACCAAGGGGTTCAGGCGATTTTAATGGCTCTCGCTTAATATAAACGTCTTTTGCTGTTACTTCCAAATCTGCCAAATATAATCTATTTGGTTCGTTTTTGCCTGATCTTGGATTAAAACCCATATGTTTTTGATACAAAAGGTTTGCGTCGATTAATTCGTGTTTAATCTTATTGATTTTATTATTTGACCAGTTTCGTAAATCTTTTAGTTCATTGTTTGTGTATATGAAATATACGTTGTTATTTTCGTCAACCCAATTATTGCTTAGTGAGTAACTTAGACGATCGCGTAACACCGAATAAAGTAAAATGGCACTATCGCTAAGATCCTTATATTTTTCTCCTTGGAGTAAGATCTGCGGCAAAGCGTAGAACTTTACTTCATAGGCTCTTTTAGCATTTGTAAAGTTAAAGTTTGATTGATCCATAATAAAAGCTCCCTTTCTTAACTGACACAGGCCGTCTTAAAAGAGAGTTGCTAAAACATCTGACTTGTTTTAAAATACAAATCTGGTATGCTTTAACTGAATTACAAAGCGAACATTGGACGTGATCGGCTTTGTAAATTCACCGGCATGTGTCTATTCTGGGTTGCCTATACGGCAACTTTTTTTAATTTCTAACAACAAAAATGGACTAAATAGCATTGGTTAGCTACTTAGTCCATTGGATTTAATTTGTTTTTAACTATCCTTCACTTGTCCCATAGGACTGGTTTGCGGTATAATTAACCTACAAATTAAGAACAATGTTCAGACGATTTTAACTTGGCGGTCTAAATTGTCTGAATCTAAGTAGCTCTCTATTAGCTACTTGCTAAATCCAAAATCCCTGATTCCTCGTGAATCGGGGATTTTTCTGTTTAGCTTGATCTCTTTATTCGGTTGTTAAATTAATCTTAGTCTAGCATAGCGCTTACCTAGCGGCAACTTTATTTGGTCTTGTATATTTTACCAGCTTTTGGTTGAAACCAGTAGGCGATAGAAGATACCAGTAAATATTCAAATAATATAAAAACACTAAAATGCTTGGCTGTATTAATATCAAAAGCACTAAACACGAGGAGCATAAGTAACCCGCAAAAATACGTGATAAACAGAGACATTATCTGTAAAATTCTTACGACAATACGACGGTTACCGCTGATTCTTTCGAATAATAGCTGTAACCAATACTGCATTGGAAATAACCACTGTCGAATAAAAAAGCGGTCATCTACCAGGTGATTTTTTGCAATTCCAATGGCTGGGATTATCCAAAAGACAATAAGGCTGGCAAACATAACACTTATTGAAATTCCCATAACAACTCCCCCCTTAAAGTGACATCACATATTTTTTATAAGCTCATTTAAAAATTTGGAGGCAGACTTAAAATTATGTTCTTTGGCCAGACCGTCAAGTCTTTTGCGTGCGCTAGGTTGAAGTGAAAAGGTATAGTTCTTAGTACGTTCCTCTTCATCTTTAAAAACAGGAATAACAAGTTTATCTTTAGTATCAGTTGGCTGTTCTGTTTCATTTTTTTGTAGTGCCTTTTTTATGTTTTTGTTCTCTGGATCGAATGCCATAGGTAGTCCTCCTTTATAATTAACATGCACACGTATTGAGTATACATGTGATTGATACGTGTACGAAATATTTATAATTTTTCCGTGATTTCATTAAATGTTTTGTCCATACTGTCGAAAAATTCATGTTGATCAATATATGTTTTGTGGTCTTCAGCCATTTTTGAAAGAGATTTTTTATCCAACGTTGAACGATTGAATAGCTCCTTTTCTGGAACTGTAGCCAATACACTGGAATCGCCTTTTAAGGCTTTTAATAACTCGCGAGATGATCTTGTGTTGTGTTTAATCATGTTGGCGATAAAAAATAATTTGGTCGTGACATAAGATTTTCTAGTAGAGTAATCAATGGCTTCTTTGCGTAACTCGTTAATTCTTTCTTCTAGGTTAAATTTTGCATTATACCCATGTTCACTGGGCGTGATTGGACTAAGAATAGCATTACTGATGATGACTGCATTTTTGGTAGCAGTAGAAAAATCTGGGTGGCAATCTAAAATAATATACTCAAATTTTCCTAAATTTAAACGTTCATAATTATCTGACAACCACATGTAGAGGAACATGTTTTTGTTAGTCTTATTTTCAATGGTACGCTCAATATCGTCAAGGTGCATATCTCCGGCAATTATACTAATATAAGCACTTATTTCATGTATTTTGACTTTCCCTCGATCTAAGAAAATGTTGCCAACGGTGTCTTGATTGTCGTAAATGTTGTAAGTCTGGGTTAAATTACTTTGGTGGTCTAAGTCAATAAATAAAACATGCTTGCCATTTTTTGCTAACCACTCACCATAATTAAAAGCTAGGGTAGTTTTACCAACGCCGCCTTTTATAGCTGAAAATGTGATAATTTCCATTAGTACTCCTCCTCATATATACTAAGTATGCTTAATGAATATCATTATAAACATAATAACACATAATGACTATATGTACAATTAATGCATATGGTATGTATTCATAAATACTTTGTAGAGACTAGCTAAGTTCATTATCTTTTAACACTAAATTGCTTTCAGTATCTTATAAAGGTTGCCCGCTTAATACCAGTGTTTCGGGTCACATCGACGTTATACACTCCTGTTTGTATTGCTACAAGCAGGGGATCGTCTTGAGGCTTACAGTCATCGTAATTCCTTTCCTTGGTTAGGGAAAGGTGCTGTTTCTGACGTTCAAATGAGCCTAAAAAAGCTTCCAAAAAAAGAGCGGCACACGGGCTGCAATTGTTCACGAATAAGATCCCTCCACAACCCAGTTACCGTCCAAGTTGGGGCAACAGCATTGACCCATTACTGCGGAGCCATTTCAATTGCAAGCCCTTTGACCAGTAAAAGAATTGCCTGGTTACTGACAATTACGCCTGAGGCATTGCTTGGATGTCCACCAGTTCCAGATGTAGAGGCTAGTTGTGATCAGCTAAGTTTCGGCAGTGGTCAAAATTGACCGAGTTGAGCTTATTTGAATCAGTGAAAATTTCTCTGTTTAACAAATTATCAGCCGTAAAGAAACGATAGAACTTAGTGAGATTCCTCTTTTTGAGTTTCATAGGTCTCTTGGAGACCATCGATAAAGGTAAGCATAAACCAAGGAACGTCTTCTAATGAGGGCGTCCCTTTTGATACAGTTGGAGCATCAATTAAATTGAAGATGATGCTCCATGGCTAAAGAAATTGTGGCAGTCTCAACGGAAAAGATTCAGTCAGCCACCACGTCTGAGATTGCTTGCCAGTTGACACCCCCCCCGTTCAACGGGTGGTGTCAACTTAATCTACTATTTATTGTTTCGCACATCTTTGATAGGGTGTGACCAAGCAATAGTTGTTAGAGTAATGGGATTGAACTTTAGTAAATCTGTTTTCCAGCTTTGTACAGGGTTATTACTTGAGGCCTCTCAAGCAGCACATTTCTTAGTTTGTTAGTATTAAATACAGCAATATCTGCCGTGCCGCCCTTTTTGATCCCATAGTTGGGAATCCCCAGTGATTTCGCCAATCTGTAGGTTAGCATATCTAAAATTGTTTTCGCTTCTTTTGCTGTTCCCATTTGAGTTGCCTCCGCGAATAGATATGCAATAGGTAGATTGCAAATTTAGTCCGAATAATTTGTCAAATTATCCAGCAAGCCTTGATACGGTGTTTGCTAACTTTAAACGATCGTTGGTTAATTTCTAGTAATGTTGTTCTTAGAAACTGTTTGAAATCTTTAAAAGCGCCGCAATAGAACTGACATAAAGGCTAAGGTCATCATTGTGGCGCTCGTATGTAACTGCCTTTCGCAATTTTTCCACAGTCGTCGACATTTTTCTATCCAACTAAAGGATCGTTCAACATAGCCAAACTTAGCGGCCACTTGGCTATATGAGGCATGATGACTAATCGCCCAGCTGGCAATTTGAATTCTAAATTGCGGCGTTACTTAGGGTGGCTCAAACAGAACCTTAGCCCCATGTGTCTGATAAGCGGCAACCAGCATTCTAAAGAGTCCCAGTGATATCTGATACTTATTAGCAATGGTTCTCAGACTACCTTGATCATCAAAGTAGTCGATCAGGGCACGCAATTTGAGGGCTTTTGAAATCTTGGTCATAAAAAAATACCTCCAAAGTTAAAGCTTTTTACTTTAACTTTGGGGGTATACCGCACATGTGTTTGTGGGGTATTTTGTATATCTTTGTAAATAACTTAAGATTAATATAATTATTTAATCTTCTTGAATTGTCAAATTAAGTGCAACGGTTTGTCAAAAAATACTTCATATGGGGTTTCATAGTTTAACACTTTGCGAGGACGTTGATTTCTCTGGAAATATGACACACTTTGATTGATGAGACACGAATTGGGGGATGAATGCGGTTTGGATATTTTATACTGTGGAGATGACCACATGTTTTCGGGGTTGATTATTTCAATCCTCTCACTGACAAAACACGCGCAAGAACCACTCAACATCTACATTTTAACTGGACAATTGTATAATCGTCATCAGCAATTTCAAGCGCTGACTGACGATCACGCAGCCTTTTTGAATCAACTGGTCAAGCGGGAAAATGTCGATAGTGGCGTTACCAAAATTGACATTACCACTCAGTTTGAGGCGGATTTGCCCAAGGCGAACATCAACACGTTATTCACGCCCTATAGTATGTTGCGGCTGTATAGTGATTTGGTGCCGCAATTTTCCGATCGGATTCTGTATTTGGACGCTGACGTTGTGTGTCGCCGGCCGTTTGAAGATTTTTATCATCAATCACTGGCAGGAACTGATTTTGTTGGCGTATTGGATCATTACGGTCGTTGGTTCTTCCATCATCAACTGAGAGCATTTGATTACATTAACTCGGGGATGCTCCTGATGAACCTGGATATGATCCGACAAGACAAATTACTGGCCCGCTGCCGGGAATGCTGCCGAAAATGGCCGATGATTATGCCGGACCAGTCCGCGATGAATAAGCTGGCCAAGCACAAGGCTTTTGCCCCTGAAAAATACAATGAGCAACAGGATGTTCAATCTGACACCGTTTTTCAGCATTTCTCCACCCGCTGGAAATTATGGCCGATCGTCCACACGGTTTCGGTCAAGCCTTGGGAAGTTGATAAAGTTCACCAGCAACTTCATTTGCATGAATATGATGATATTTTAGCCGAGTATCAGGAGATTATGGCTGAATTGGATGCTGAAGGGGAATTGAAAACTGAGTGAGGGTGCGATGCGAGATGTGTTGCTCTTAGAATCTTAATGAACGAGCTGATTATTCCTGTTTTTGGAATGATTGGCTCTTTTTATATTTTGTCTTGATTGGATTGGTGTGCAGGAAGTGGAAGAATTATCGATTGGTTGGTGGGGTTAGGGGATTTTGAGATCCCTCCGGCCTTTAAAATACGCTCCGACGCAACTGAGGCTAACTTCTAAGTGCACTTTAATTAAAGTCCCAAACCCAGGGACTTCAATCAAAGTACCCTTAGAAACCGCCTCACCCGTTGCTCGTCGCGCTCTGATTTTTCACATACTCCCTATACAAAGGAGTCGTTTTCACTAACTGTTGGTGGGTTCCCTGGCCCGTTACCCTGCCGTTTTCTATGAAATAAATTTCGTCGGCGTTGGTAATTGTGCTTAGCCTGTGGGCGATCACCAATGTTGTTCGATTGGCCATCAACTGGTCCAGCGCTTTTTGGACCATCATTTCGGACTCGGAATCCAGGCTCGCCGTTGCTTCATCCAACATTAAGATTTTTGGATTACGCAGGAAGGCCCGGGCAATCGCCAATCGTTGGCGTTGGCCCCCCGATACCTTGACTCCACGCTCACCGACTTCCGTGTCCAAGCCCCGAGGCATCTTCTGGACAAATTGCGTTGCGTAAGCCATTTCCAAGACATGCCAAAGCTGTTCATCGGAAAAATGCCCCGGCAAACCATAGGTTAAATTGTAACGAATCGTTCCAGACATGATCGCAGCGTCTTGGCCGACCAGGCCGATTTGCTGGCGCCAATCGGCAAGTTGAATATCAGTAATATTGGTATTGCCAATCGTGATGCTGCCCTCGTTAGGTTCATAAAAACGTTCAATTAAGCTGAAAATGGTTGATTTGCCACCGCCGGATGGTCCGGCAAAGGCAATGACCGAATTGGGTTCTGCCGTAAACGACACGCCGGATAAAATGGGGTGATGCTGATCATAAGAAAAACTGACGTGGTTCATCTGAAGTGTTTGATCGCCAATATCCAAATCCGTTCCAGTCAGACGATCTTCTTCATGAGTTTGCAATAATGCCTGGATTCGAGTGGTTGAGCCACTTGCCTTGGCAACATCAGACATGAATTGGCCGAGAACCGCAAATGGACTAATCATTTGAACCAGGTACATCAGAAATGAAAATAAGGTCCCAATATCAATGGCACCTTCCCGAACCCGGATCGCACCATAGCCCAGAATTTCCAGGACCATGGCCATCATGACCATGCCCATTACAGGTCCGGCAATTGAATCATAGATCGCTTCTTTTAACCCGATGCGATAAAGGCGATACATCCGTTTATCGCCGGCTGTTCGTTCTAAGTTTTCTGCGGTAGACGATTTGACTAGACGGACTTCGCCCAGCATTTCACCGGCTTTACCATTGAGATCTGCCAGTGCGTCCTGTCTCGCTCTGGCAACTTTGTGGGATTGGCGGACAATTGGCAGCAGGCAGATCAAGACGAGCGGAACGGCGATAAACATAATGATAGTCATCCGCCAGTCCATGATGAGCATTAAGACCAATGCGCCAACCAGTTGTAGAATCGAAGTTGCGGTTTTGGGAACCGAATTGGCCAACAGTTCCTTGACCTGTGTGGAATCATTGACCAACCTGGACGTTATTTCGCCAGATTTGGTTTGGTCAAAATAACCCACCGGCAGGGTTAAGATTTTATCCCAAAGTGTTGTTCGCAGCTTATAGACGACGTCTTCACCGAAGAAGCCTAAAATACTGCCGGAAAAGGCTCCAATAATGGTACTGAAAACGAATAGTAAAATGACGGCAACGATTAGGCCGACATCCATTGAATGACCGATTGAGTTGATGATCCCCTTGGCGATGCCGGGAACCATCAATTGCATCGCCGTTGCGACAACTCCTAGAAAAAAGCCAAGCAGCAGTTGCCAGTAACGGGGGTGAATTCGGTTGATTAGGCCCATAAATGTTTTAAAGTTAAACTTGGTATTGTTCTTGGACTGAGCTTGCATCAAAATTATCCCCTAAATCCTTCTAAGAAACTGTTTGAGGTCTTTGAAAGACGCTTGAATTTCCGGTAAAATATGTAAAAAAAAAGGACTTCATTATGACTGATTATCCAAGCAATATCACTCGTGACCAATTTGAATTGATTCGCGTTGACCTTGAGACGTTTCGCAAGCGTACATGTCCTCGAAGGGTGGACCTATTTGATGTCTTCAATGCAGTGCTTTACGAGCTTCGTACGGGCGCTCAATGGCGTCAGTTGCCGCATGATTTTCCGAAATGGCAAACCGTTTACACTTACTTTGCCATGTGGTCAAAACCATTAGCTAATTCGGAATATTCCCTGATTGACCTGCTTTTAAAAAAATTGTCGCTCGAGAGCGATTACGAATGGGACGATCGGTACGAACGTCGTTCGTAATTCTTGATGCGCAAAGTGTCAAAAATACGGCAACACCCCAAAATAAAGGGTATGATGGCGGCAAGAAAATCAGTGGGATTAAACGCCACCTTGCCGTTGATATTAATGGTCTCCCATTCGCGATCCACATTACCACAGCTAATGTCTCCGAACGGGACGGTGCGATCGCTTTACTCGCGTTAAATGAAGAGCAGTTTGATCTTGTTCAGCGAGTGATGGCCGATGGTGGCTATACAGGCGACAACTTCGCCCAGTCGGTCCATGCAATCATTGGTGCAGATGTCATTATCGCCAAACAAAGTGATCTGAAGAACGGTCAAGTAACGCCACAGCGCTGGGTCGTGGAACGTAGTTTCAGTTGGTTAACCAACTGGCGACGGCTTTGGTTCAATTGCGAACGCAAGTTAAATACCAGTAAAGTCATGGTTGCTATGGCCTTTATAGGGATCCTGCTTGCTCGTCAATAGAGACCTCAAACAGCTTCTAATGATGTGTATACATCCATTGTTATCCCAAATATCCTAGCATAGCAAGCCTTAATTTTACACCAATTTCATCATTTAAAGGGCGATTTTTAGTGAATTGCCATTTTTAAACGTCCCGTATGATAAAATAATGTCATATTTGGGGTAGAATGGTTCTGTTCATGATTTTAACTTCTCGGAAGAAAGGATGACATTGGTAATGACTAAACGGACATCAAAAGTGTTTACGTATCATGATTTTGATGATGACGTGGTCTTTACCAAAAATCAAAATGCCACCATTCCTGAGGGCTACATTTGGCTGCATCAAAATTGGTTTTACCGCGTAACGGCGACGGTCGTCTACTGGGTGGCGGTTGTTGTCAGCTTCGTTTATTGTCGGCTGTATTTGCGGACGTCTTTTCGAAACAAACGGTGTCTGCGCACCCAAGGCAAACGGGGCGCCTTCATTTATGCCAACCATACCCAGCCGCTGGGGGATGCACTTTTACCGATGCTGGTCGCAATACCCCGGCGGGCGTATCCGATTGCGGAACCTGCCAACCTTGGTATTCCAATCGTCGGTCGTCTCTTGGCGATGGGTGGTGCGTTGATCCTACCCGCGAAATTATCACAAATGATCCAATTCCAGCGGGCGATGAATGCTCGATTGGACCAGCATCAACGAGTGTTTATCTATCCCGAAGCCCATGTTTGGCCGTATTACACCAAGATTCGTCCGTTTCCAGTTGGCGCATTCCATTATCCAGTCGCTGCCGACCTGCCCAGCTACAGCATGACGATTATATATCAAAAAGGCCGACTGTTGAGCCGACCCAAGCAGGTGGTATACTTCGACGGTCCGTTTATGCCGGACAAGTCACTTCCGCGTAAACAACGCCAACAAAATCTCCACGATCAGATTCATGCCCAAATGGTGACCCGCAGTCACCAAAGCAACGTGTCATTTATGACCTACCAGCATCAATCACATTGATTTAAGGGGGATTCATTATGGAAAATCAAACCGTGCCAATTTTTTACGCTGTCGATGACAATTATGCACCTTATCTGGCAGTTTCACTGGCTTCACTGGTCGCGCATACATCACCGGACAGGCATTACCAGGTGATTGTGTTGTGTGATGATCTCAATACCGACAATCAAGGGCGGCTTAAAGCCTTTGAAACGGACAACCTCAAAATTCAGTTTGTTTCAATTAATGACCGCTTGAAGCAAGAAATTACTGATAAGAATAACAAACTACGCAGTGACTACTTTACCTTTACAATTTATTTCCGGCTGTTTATTGCTGAATTGTTCCCCAAATTGGATAAGGCGCTCTACCTGGATGCGGACACGGTGGTTTTAAAGGACGTGGGTGAATTATTTGATACCCAGCTGGGGGATAACCTGGTTGGCGCAGTGCCGGATCACTTCATCGGCCACACTCCGGAAACGATTGACTATGCTGAACAAGCCGTTGGGATTGATTCACAGAAATACGTTAATTCCGGCGTGTTGTTGATGAACCTGGCTGAAATGCGCCGTTCAAAATTCGCTGAACACTTTTTGCAGCTCTTGAACAAGTACCATTTCAAGAGTTTGGCCCCGGATCAGGACTACATGAATGCCATCGCGAGAAATCGAATTTATTATTTGAACCCGTCATGGAACATCCAAATCACCACGCCACAGGATGTTGACCCCTGGCTGATTCACTATAACTTATTTGCCAAGCCGTGGCGCTATGATGATGCCCCTCGACAAAGCTATTTTTGGACCTATGCCAAACAAACCGATTACGAGACCATGTTAAAACAGCAGCTCGCAGATATGAATCCTAAAGAAGTTGCCCGTGATCAGAAGAATCAGTCCGATTTGATTCAATTAGCCGTTGATATTATTAAGACCCCAACGACATTTTACGCAAGGGCCAAGCAAGGAGTAAAAATTGCCCTATGACTTTTACACCGGTAAAGCTTGGCGAGCGTGACAAAGTGATTCAAAACATTGCTGAAAACGTCCGTCAGGGAAAAATTAATCAAAAAGTCGAACTACATGATCCAGTACTGACACTTACCGAGCAGCATGAGGTGTTGGACCACTTCTTGAAGCTTCACCAAACTAAACGTTATCATTGGCGGGCAGCCGAAGCCCGGTCGGTCATGAATATGGCTGCGAGGATGATGAATCCCAATTTAAAAGTTGAGGGGACTGACAATTTAAAGGCATTGGAATGGCCGGCAATCATTACCTGTAACCACTTTAGCCCGATTGACAGCCTGCTGGTTCGATCAGCCCTGAATCAACCTGATTTGTCGATTGTCGTTGAGCTCACCAACCTTAAAATGCCCGGGATGCTGGGATTTTTGATGACATACGCTGATACGATACCTGTCAGCGACAGCGTCAATTACATGGGCAAGGGGTTTATTGCCCTTTTGCAAAGTAGCTTGGCACGCAAACAGTCAATTCTAATTTATCCGGAACGGGAAATGTGGTTCAACTATCGCAAACCGCGGCCGCTTGAACGGGGAGCGTACTACTACGCCGTTAGATTGAATGTGCCAATCGTGTCCTGCTTTGTTTCGATGGTTGACGCCCCGACCAAATCGGATCCGCATGGCATCAATTATACGGTCCATGTGTTACCGCCAATTTATCCGGATGCGGTCGAAAAGTCGGCCACATCACAGCGGGAAGCTGCCGAAAAGATGCGCCAAATTGATTACCAACAAAAAGTTGCTGCCTATGAAAAGGCCTATGATCGTCAATTCACTAAGGATTTTAGTCCAGACGACATTCCTGGTCATTATCAATAACTAAATGGACAACAAAAAGGCATGACCGTGAACAAAATGATCTTTCATTCACAGTCATACCTTTTTTAGGGTCGAATAACGAATTAGTTAGGTAGATTGCAAATTTAATCCGAATTTTTGGACAAATTTGTCAGCATAACCTGATACGGTGTTTGCCAGTCGAGTATTTTAAGCGGTCGCTGGTTAATTTGGAGTAACGTCGTCGTTAAATCTTGAGCACTAATGTGCTCAAAACGAGTCCCTTTAGGATAAAAATAACGTAAATTCCGATTAAAGCGTTCATTACTACCACGTTCAGCTGGAGTATAAGCATGGCAGTAATAGGTCTTAATACCATATTGTGATTCAAGTGATACTAGCCCACTAAACTCAGTGCCACGGTCCACAGTAAAGCTGTGCACCGGACCATTAAAAGTGGTTAGGAACTTAGTTAGTGCTTCATTAACAGTCGCTGTCGTCCGATCTTTTAACCGGTATGCCCAAAGGAACCGTGATTTTCGATCGATTAAAGTTAATAAAACTGCCTTACTATGCCCACGAGGACCAACGACTGTATCTAGTTCAAAATCGCCGATGCGATTACGTTGATTAATCATCATGGGACGCTGTTCAATTGATCGCCCCAAAGATTGATTATATTTGGATCGTTGGTCAACGTTACGCCGTTGGCGTACGCCATGTTCAGGTAGATCATTCAAGGAGAAACCAATTCTCCCCTGATTTAGCCAATTATAAATAGATTTAGTAGCTAGTTTAAATTCGTGAGCAATCATTCCTGGTGACCAGCTTAGACGTAAATGGTTGAGAATTTTTTGCTTTAACTCATCGCTCAGCTTAGTTTTCCGACCACATCGTGATCGCTTGTATTCGGCATCTGTTTGTGCTAATTCAGCCTGATAAGGTTGACATCGAGATAATTCATAAGAAGCTGTCCAAGATCTATGATTTTTGATATACTTCTATGTAAAAAGCGAGTTTAAGCTATGAAAAATTATCCCAGCAATATTACTCGGCAACAATTTGAATTAATTCGACCAGCTTTAGAAAATTTTCGTAAGCGAACTAAGCCTCGAAAATATGACCTCTACGAGGTCTTCTGTGCGGTCCTATATGTCTTGAAAACCGGTTGCCAATGGCGTCAAGTCCCCGGTGATTTCCCAGAATGGCGGTCAGTTTACAACTATTACAAAATTTGGTCAACTAAAGCTGAGCCTACGGCTGATTCTTTATTGGAACAAGTTTTAAAAAAATTGTCATTGCTCGGCGAACTTACCAAGGACGTTCAGCTTTAACTTCCTTTATTATCGTTGACGCTCAGAGCGTCAAAAACACCGCTACTGCTGAAAACAAAGGTTACGACGCTGGTAAGAAAATCTCGGGGATTAAGCGCCATCTGGCAGTTGATATCAATGGCTTTCCGCAGGCCATTCACATGACGCGAGCGAACGTCTCTGATCGAGACGGGGCCAGTGCCATGATCGCTTTACATGCCATGCATTTACGCCAGGTTCAAAATGTCTTAGTTGATGGTGGTTATTCAGGCGTTAATTTTCAGCTCGATGTAGCCAGTAATTTAAACGCAACCGTGCAGGTTGCGAAGCGCAATGAGTTGCATCGATTCGAAGTCATGCCCCAACGTTGGGTAGTCGAACGATCTTTTAGTTGGCTAGAGAATTGTCGGCGACTTTGGAAAAATTGTGAGCGTCAATTAACCACCAGTCTGCAAATGGTCGTTTTAGCGTTTTTAGCACTATTATTTAAGAGATTTTAGACAGCTTCTTAGTCAAATCATGGTTGTTTCTGCCTAAGCGATCTAATTCAGTGACCATTACAATATCACCTTCACGAATATAGGCCAGCATTTTTTGCAGTTCTGGCCGATTAGTGTTAGCCCCACTTAATTTATCCGTAAATAATTTATCAACGTCTTTTAAAGCCGCTAACTGTCGATCTAAATGTTGCTCCTTGGAACTCACACGCGCATAACCGATTTTAGCCATTTCCAATTCTCCTTTTGGACAGTTCTAATGAACACTTGTAATTCCTAGTATAGCACAGAAATAAAAAAGGCCACTAGGGTATACCCTATTGGTTATTAAACTAACTTAGTGAAAAAGGAAAAATTCGCCTTCCTTTAGCTGATCTGTATTTAATCTTGAATCTATAACCTTCTGATCTCCATTTGCCATTTTCAATAAATCTTCTTTGGCTATAAAATTTGAATGAAGAGGAGCTTCTTGATAGTCGATTTCCCAATCTCTCAAAATGTTATAGTCTTCTGAAAACTCTATGTTCTTTTTTACACCCTCAAAATCTGGAAATAATTTTGTACTGGTGACGCCGTTTTCTTGTAAATATTTTTGTAAACAATTTCGATCCCTTTGCGGTAGTTTGTAGGTTATTTTTTCTAAAAGAGTTTCGTTCTTCCATAAGTATTTATTGTCTTTTTTTTCTAAAGAATCACTGGAGTTGTTAGAATGAAGCCAGTCGACTAATATCTGAATTTGAGAATCTTGAACCTTAGAACCTTGCGCCACATTATTTGTATCTATGCTAGATAGCAGCCCCTGTTGTGATTCCATTCTTTTGTTTTTATGATCAGTATCATATACTATTAGCGGTAATTTGGGATATTGCTTCTTTAATTCAGCATACAAGGTCTTATTAAGTCTATATATGCAATACTTGTGCTTATTGAAGTCGTCTCTAAGACAATACATTTTACAAATATCGATATCTTGATCTAAAATTTTTTCGTCAACAAACTGTTTAATATAACTAGTGAACGCAAAGTATAAAGCTACATACACCGAATAACTCCAGTCAAGATAACTAGTGTCTATCCCGTAATGCTGAGAAAGTTCGTTTGAGTTTCCATTCATATTAACTTCTCTATATCCCCGTTTAGCTGCATTTTCTACAATAGCAGCAAAAATATCATATTGGTCAAAACTTATATCTTGGTTTGGCCTTTCGGCTCTTAGCTTTCTAGCTAGAGTTGGAACTAAATCATAATTTTCAAATGCACACCCTCGATAAATGAAATTGTTATTATTCTTAGCTTCTAAAATGATTTCCCCAAATTGCAAGAACAAATTAGCCACGCAATAAATCCCGGCAAGACAGTATTTTCATTGATATTCATATTTTAAAGATTCAATCTTTAGCCAGCGGCAGCGGAGAAAAGCTCTTTTGGGGTTTGGCAACCTGACTGCCGGCGTGGTAAGTTGTTTAGCTTGGCTTCCACTGCTTGGATATCACTAGGGCCTAAAGTATCCATGGACAGGCCCTTAGGCACATCACGACGGATCATTCGATTATGCGCCTCATTTGTGCCTCGTTCTGAAGAGCGGTAAGGGTGGGCATAATAAAGGTCGGCAACCCCGTCAAGCACCGTCCCCGCCGCTGCGAATTCTGCCCCGTTGTCAGCGGTAACGGACTTCATGATGTGCCCGTATTCTTGGCAGATCTTAGCCAGTTCGTAGTTGACTGAATCGGCGTCACGGCCATCAATCAAACGCAGGATCTGACAGCGAGATTGGCGCTCGATCAGCGTTAGAATGACACTTTCTTGGCCGTTACGTTTACCGACTACGGTATCCAACTCAAAGTGACCGAACTCTTGGCGCTGATCAATACTTTTAGGTCGCTCTTCGATACTTCGTCCGGCCAGACGCTTATGCTTGGGTGAATGGTGGTGTTTGGTGCGGCGCCGGTTTTTTTCGAGCAGATCAAGATTACGGACTTCAAGTAGTTGCGCATCGATATAGTGGTATAACGTCTTGGTCGAAACCATCTCCTCAGGTTGATATAAGCCTTCAAGTTTAGCACGGCCCACCGCGGCATCAGGCGACCAACCGTCTTGGTGCAAATGGGCCGTAAAGTAGTTGATAAAGTCAGCGACACCAGCGAGTTTCAAAGGTCGATGACAGGACATTCGGTTAGCTTCGTATTTGGCCTGTGCCGCTTCTGGCGAGTACTCGCGGTGATATTGCCGTTGACCGTTCACTTTTTTAACTTGGTCGATCTCACCACGGCGTAGTTCATTACTGATTGGTTGATGACAAACGCCGATAACTCTAGCAATTGCGCGGTTAGAGTATCCTTGGCTGTGTAGGGTGGCGATTCTGCCGCGCTCAAATGAAGTTAGGTGGTGACCTTTTTCTCGGACTGTGGTATTCTGTTCTTGCATCAAGACAATAACCTCTTTCATTTTTGTGTTGGAACATCAATGATAACAGAGATTTGTCTTGGTGTTTTTTATTTTTTCAATTAGCTGGATCTAATTGGCTAACTTGATTATAAAACGCGCGCTAAAATGATTTCTTGTAACGTAGCCAATATTTTATTCCTCTTGTATAATTGAAGCCTGTAGAGAAGTTAAGGCGGTGGCTATTTCCAATCGGAGGTGGTGCTTATGGTGTTAAACCTTTAAAGCCCATAAATCCTAACGAAAGGAGTAGCCTAGGTGTCCGTGTCGGACGCTTTACAATTAATGCTGGCTTTCGGTACTTTTATCGTGGCCTTAATCGCATTAATTGTTGAGCTGATCAAAAGTCAGCAAAAAAAATAATCCGTCTTAGCTTTGGCGAGCAGATGGATTATTTTTGATCTAATCTATTAAGTTTGCCACCGTCTTAAACGGCTCTACATGGGAAGTCCTGTTATCAGCGGGGCTTCCCTTTTTCTGTCTACATTATAGCATGACTATAATGGACTTTCGACTATTTTTAATCAACTTTCTGCCAGTTCTTAGGGAACACACGTTTGCTTTATATGCTACAATACAGGTAAAAGCTAACGGAAGTGATCTAAATGTTTTTTGATGATGAACCGCATGGCGTGTTCTTCTTAATCGATAACAAGTCCTTTTATGCTAGTTGCGAAGCCGTTGCCCGGGGCCTTAATCCCTTAAAAGTCCCGTTAGTGGTCCTTAGCGAAGCTGAAAATACTAATGGCGGGCTCATTTTAGCCACGTCACCCGAAGCTAAGCACTTATTTCATCTTAAAGCCAACGTCTCCCGTAAACGTGACTTACCCAATGACCCCAGGTTGTGGGTCGTGCCCCCGCGCATGAACCTTTATATTCAACGTAATTTGCAGATCAATCAGATCTTTCATCAATTTACTACTGAAAAAGAGGTTTGGCCGTATTCAATTGATGAAAGCATTCTTGATATGACCCATACTTGGCGGCTGTTTGGCAATTCCGTTCGCGAAGTGGCACGCTTGATTCAAAAGACAGTTCGGCAAAAGCTAGGCTTGTATACCACCGTGGGAATTGGTGACAATCCGGTGCAAGCTAAATTAGCCTTAGACCTTTACGCTAAACATAATCATGAATTGATCGGTGAAATCCATTACGAAACTGTGCCGGATAAAATTTGGTCAATTACTGAATTAACGGACGTTTGGGGGATTGGCCCCCGTATGGCGAAACGTTTGAACCGCCTTCACATTCACAATATGTATGAGCTAGCCCATACCAACCCTTATTTACTCAAACAGCAGCTTGGCGTCATTGGTAGCCAGTTATTTGCTACGGCCTGGGGAATTGATCGCGCGCAAGTTACGGAACCAACTAAGGTTAAAGAAGCTAGCCTGGGTAATTCGCAAGTATTGCCACGAGATTATTTTAACCAAGTCGAAATTGAAACCGTCATTAAAGAAATTGGGGAACAGGTGGCGGCGCGGCTTCGGCACCACCATAAACTGGCGGGGTGTCTATCGCTAAGCATTGGGTTTTCCTATGCCGCAGCTGAAGCAGATGGTCGCGGTGGCTTTAACCAGGCTTTAAAAATTGAACCAACTAATGACAATCAAGTTTTGACGCAACAATTATTGTGGTTATTCCGTCAGAATTGGGACGGTCAAGCTGTCCGGAATATTGGTGTTTATAGCAGTAAACTAAGTGCCAACTCCGGCCAACAACTTAATTTATTTGAAACCCCGCGCAACCAAATTCGCCGTAGCCGGTTAAACCAGGTGATTGATGAAATTCACCGGCAATTTGGGTTCACCAAACTAGTTTACGCGACCAGTTTATTAAAGGGAGGCACTGCTATCAAGCGGGCTTCACTAGTGGGCGGACATAATGGAGGCAATAGCTATGAATAGCGATATCGAGATTATTAAGGGTCGGTTAACCTTATTGTTTAAGCGGCGTCCCAAAACCCGCTATTGGTTAATGTTGACTAATGATACCTACGATCAGACCTATAATCTGTTTTTTAACAGTCAGCGGGTTAACGAGCGCTTGCAATCCGTTCCCTTATATAAATTAGCTAACTATGATTTAGCTGATTTAGAAAATTTACTAAAAGCATTACGACAAGATATAAAGCTAACGATCGAATTTGTCGGCTTTACAGGAGAACGGTGGCCGGCAAGTCAAAAGCTGATTCAACGAAAGCGGGTGCCCCTTGAATAACCAAGACTTTGATTTAGGCACGGTTAAGCATTTTTTTGAACATGATTACCATGACCGGGGCATGATGAAATGGCAGGGATTCTATTTATCCGACCATACTGCTGCTTTAAACCAACAGAAGCAGCAATTGAATGAAGTCTATGTTCCGCGACCGCAACAATCCTTAGCAGAGATAACCCAACAACTGGCAGACGCATATCAGCGTCAACAACCAGTGATCATTCAACTAAAAACGGTTGACCAAAACAACCGTCATTGGCCAGATATCACCACCTTGATTCATGGTTACAATGCCAATGATATTGTGGTTGATGCTGATCGGTTTATCCCACTACCAGAAATTCGAAATGTTTCAACATAAAAGGACGGAACGGTTACTTAATAATTAACCTTCCGTTTTTTTGATGCTTGTCTATTTGGCTTTATTTGTATCCTAGCTATATTAAATTATGAAGCCTAAACGCTAATCTGTTCGCGTATAATAAACTAGTGAGTAATTTAAAAGTGGGGGAAGGACTGTTTTTATGTTGGAACTGTCGTTTGAAAAAGAAGTTGTTAAAACCTTAACGACTGGAAGCAATCAATGGGTGGAACGAAAAGACCTATATGGTGCGACGCCGGATCAATTATGGGCTAATTTTCGTGATAAATTAAATAACAATAACTATGCTAAATTGCAGGGATACCCCCTAACTGATACCGAATTTAATCAAGTTAAACGGGCGATTGAGGTCCGGACACCTTACGAAGCAGCTAAGTTACTAGCCGCCGAAAATGGCATTGGCAAAGTGGAAGTTGAACGTGATGGTGCTAAGCTGGGCACGGTGACACTCGAGTTATTTTGGAAAGCGGACGTCGCTGGCGGTAAATCTAGTTATGAAGTTGTCCGACAAGCAGTGCGACCACGGTTAGCTGGTACTCAAGATGTCGATCCTGATCGCCGTTTTGACGTAACCCTATTGATTAATGGGTTACCCTTAATTCAATTGGAACTAAAAAAAGCCACGGTCGAACTTAACCAGGCTTTTAATCAAATTGAAAAATACGCACAGGAAGGTAAATATACGGGAATTTACTCGCTGTTGCAAATGTTTGTGATTATGACGCCGGATAGTACGGCGTATTTTGCGAATGCCGAACCGGATCATTTCAATAAAGCTTTTTTGTTTAATTGGCGGACGCGGGATAATCACCCCGTGGAAAACGGTTTAGCGTTCACGCGCCAAGTCCTTAATATTCCCATGGCCCACAAAATGGTCAGTGAATATACAGTCATCGACCAAGAGCGGCAAAGCTTAATTCTCTTACGGCCTTATCAGATTTATGCGATTGAAGCCGTGATGCACCGGATTCACGACCATCAAGATGGTTTTGTTTGGCATACCACGGGTTCTGGTAAAACACTCACCTCATATAAAACCGCTAAATTAGCGGCGCAAGATCCCGGTGTCGATAAGGTCATCTTCTTAGTTGACCGGCGGGATTTAGACGAACAGACAACCAGCAACTTTAGTGCCTATGCCGCCAATGATGATATTGCCATTAACGAAGCCCAAAACACCGGTGATTTAATGCGTAAATTGCAACAAAATGACGGTAAGGTCTTGGTCACCTCGATTCAAAAACTTCATCGGGCGGTCAAAAAAACGCAAGCCCAGCTGGCAACCGGTAAGCAATCCCGCTTTAGTAAAACTTTAAAGCAACGGGTGATCTTCTTTGTTGATGAAGCCCACCGGTCGCAATTTGGTAAGATGCAAAAGGAAATTCGGGCAGCGTTTGTCAATAGTAATTGGTATGGTTACACCGGCACCCCCATCTTTAATGAAAACAAGAAACAGCTCAAAGGTGATCTAGCAGTTACGACGGAGGAGCTATTTGGTAAAGTCTGTCATGTTTATAACTTGCGAGACGCCTTAGAGGACCAAACCGTGTTACCGTTTAACGTGGAACACGTAACGACGATTGGGAAAGACACGTTAATAACCCGGGCCCTCGAAAAAGAAACTCAGCGCGTCAAAGCGCGTCGTGATAAGCAAGGCCGCCTGCTGAGTACGGCTGATGAAGCGAAAATTCAAGCCAAGATTCAAGCGATGTCAGTCAAGGACTTGGAAGAAGCGTATTTAACTCCGGCTGACTTTGAGACTGATGAACATATCCAACAAGTTGTTCAATATATTTTACAAAAAGGCCCACGTAAAACGAGTTTGGGTCATGGCAACTACAATGCGATTTTAACCACCAGCTCCATTGAAATGGCGCAACGCTATTATCAAGCCTTTAAAGCCGCGAAAAAGACTACTCACAATCAGCTAGATCCTGATTGGCCCCGAATTGCGATTACTTATTCATTAAGTGAAAACGAAGATCAGAGTGCGCAAAAACATGACCAAATGGCCACCATTTTAAAAGATTATAATCAGCAGTATCACACTAATTTTGATTTAACTGATTTGAATCTCTACAACGAAGATGTCGCGAAACGGGCCGCCCGGCGTGAGGCTGTCTTTGCTCATTTACAAACGGATCAAGAAATAAATTTAGTGATTGTCGTACGCCGTTTATTAACAGGCTTTGATGCCCCTCGGCTAAACACGCTCTTTGTTGACCGCACCTTAGCTTATCAAGAACTCATTCAAGCCTACTCACGCACCAACCGGCTCCAAAACCGGGAATTAAAACAAGAAGGCCAAATTGTGACCTTTCGGGTACCGGCAATCATGGAAGCTAATGAACGTGAAGCTTATAAGTTATATAGTGGCGAAGGCTCTTTTAATGTCATCATTCGTCCCACTTATCAGCAGGCTGTCTTAAAATTTCAAAAGGCTGTGGTGGATTTAAAAGCCATTGCTCCAACACCAACGGCTGCCGATGACCTGAAAGGAACCACTGCCAAGGTACAGTTTGTGAAAGCCTTTCGCCAAGTGAATCAACAATTGAATTCCTTATCCATGTACAACGATTTCACTTGGAAAAATAGTGAAAAGGCCTTTGGTATTGCTCAGCCCGAAGTAGAATCCTATACGGGTAAATATCTGCGGATTAAAGCGGCGGTTACTAACCAAGAGCCTGAGAAAGTCCCCGAAGAGTTGGCCGCTTTAGACTTTTCCTTAGCCGTTGGTTCAGTCGTCTTGGTGGATTATGATTATTTGACGCAATTAATTCAAGATTGGATTGATGAACAGCAACAGTACTCGACGCCTGATCAAGCCCAAGCGCATATGACGGATTATCTGCAAAATAGTGCCAAAGTACAGGCTAGTTTGAATAAATTGGCGGAAACGCAACCGCAACAGGCCCAGTTAATTCGCGAAGCCATGCCTTATATTGAGCAACAAATGCAACAGTTTCAGCAACAGAGTATTCAAAATCAAACTCCAGTAGCGTTAAATGCTCGAGAGTTGGTGGCTGATTACGCTCAGAGACAATTGGTCCAAAAAACGACGGCCTTTGCCCACACGTGGGGCTTAGATCAAGCAGCCCTATTGCGGGTAGCGCGTGAACACACCGTGGGTACTGATGAATGGCACCATGAACAAGAATTAACGCAGTCAGCGAATTTAACAGCGGCCTTACAAGCTCAAACTGCCACTGGGCCGAAGATTCCAGCTATTTTGCCACTATACCGGATTAAATCCCAGGCCGCTTGGCGGCAGTTTATTGAACACGATTTAGCAATCTATTTACAAAAATAAGTGAGGTTAAACAATGTCAGAAAAAACAACGCAAGCTAGTCAGCTTGAAAGCGCCCTATGGAATGCGGCCGATGTTTTACGTGGGAAAATGGACGCTTCTGAATATAAAAATTATTTATTGGGGTTAATTTTTTATCGGTTTCTATCCGAGAAAACCTTAACGACTTTTAGTGATTGGGCAGGCGAAACCGAAAATGTCACTCAGAAATATGCTCAGTATATGGATCCTCAGTTCGAGTTGGAAGGCATCTCGGTGCAGCCCAGTTTAGTGGAGTATTTGCAAAACACGCTCGGCTATTTAATTCAACCCCAGGCGTTGTACGCTACCCTGATTGGCAAGATTCAAGCCCATACTTTTGCATTAGATGATTTATCCCAAGCACTTCACGATCTAGAACAGTCGACACAGAATCTGTCTTCAGCGCAAGACTTTTCGGGCTTGTTTGCCGATGTGGATTTAAGTAGTAATAAATTAGGCAGTTCTTTACAACAACGAAACCAAACTATTAGTGATACTATGTTAGCTTTAAATGCGGTTGATCTTATTCATCATCAAGGCGACGTCCTAGGTGACGCCTATGAATACTTAATCGCGCAATTTGCCAGTGATTCTGGTAAAAAAGCGGGTGAATTTTATACCCCGCGGCAGGTGTCCGACATTATTGCCCAGATTGTGACTTATCAGCGCCATGCAGGTGATAACCAAGTGCGGACTATCTATGATCCAGCAGTTGGTTCTGGTTCGCTGCTGTTAAATGTCGGACAACACGTGCAAGAACCTGGTTTAGTGAGTTATCACGGCCAAGAACTGAACACCACGACCTTTAACCTGGCCCGAATGAATTTAATGTTACATGGGGTCTCGTATGACGATATGCACTTACGCAACGGGGATACGTTAAGTAAAGATTGGCCCGTTGACGAGCCTTACTTATTTGATGCCGTCGTTATGAACCCGCCCTACTCGGCGCACTGGGATAACAGTGATAAACGCTTGTCTGATCCCCGTTTCCGCGACTATGGCGTCTTACCACCTAAATCTAAAGCCGACTTTGCCTTTCTGCTACATGGCTTTTATCATTTGCAGGAACACGGGACTATGGGCATTGTCCTACCCCATGGCGTATTATTTCGGGGGGCTAAGGAGGGCAAAATTCGCCAAAAACTCCTGCTGGATAACCGGATTGATGCCATTATTGGACTACCCGCCAATATTTTTCATTCCACCAGTATTCCAACGTTGATCATGGTTTTAAAGAAACACAAAACCACTGATGACGTCTTATTTATTGATGCGTCCCGGGAATTTGAAAAGGACAAGAATCAAAATAAGCTAACGGCAGCCAATATTCAAAAAATTGTGACCACTTATCAAAACCGGCAAGATGTCGATAAATATGCCCATGTGGCCTCACCGGCAGAAATCAAAGCGAATGATTATAATTTAAATATTCCGCGCTACGTTGATACGTTTGAACCGGAACCCGAGATTGATCTGAACCAGGTCAAAGCTGATCTAAAGCAACTGGACGAGGAAATCAGTCAGAATGAACAAGCCTTTAATGAATTAGCTAGCCAGTTAGTGACCACCCAGGTGAATGACCAGTCAAAACCGGAGGCTCACAATGAAAGATAACCAAGCTAAATATCCGCAATTAAGATTTAAAGGCTTCACTGATCCTTGGGAAAAGCGTAGGTTAAGCGATATGGTCCTTATATCGAAGGATAAAAATACAGATAATCAATTTGGTAAGAATGAAGTTGTATCAGTATCGCGTGAAGCGGGAACTGTTAATCAAATTGAATACCAAGGCAGATCTTTTGCTGCCAACGATGTTTCAAATTATAAAAAAATCAAATTAGGCGATCTTGTTTATACTAAAAGTCCATTAAAAGGTGCTCCATATGGTATTTTCCAATATGCGACAATAGTTGGCATTGTAAGTCCACTATATGCTGTCTACCACTCCACTAAAAAATCATTTGCGCCGTTTGTTGCTCTTCAACTACGAGACGATAATATTGCATCGCATTATCTTTCTAGAATAGTAACAAAAGGTGCAAAAAATACTATCAATGTGACGGATACAGACGCACTAGATGGATATTTGAATTTTCCAAATCGAATCGAACAACAAAAAATCTTTGATTTCTTTCAAAAACTAGATAATCTGATAACTTTAAACCAGCGTAAGTTAGCTAAGCTTAAGGAACTTAAACAGGGCTATTTGCAAAAAATGTTCCCCCAAAATGGGAGCAAGTTCCCGCAATTAAGATTTGCAGGGTTTGCTGACGCTTGGGAACAGCGTAAGTTATCTAATTTGGCTGAACGAGTAACTCGAAAGAACAAAAATAACGAGTCGGGGCGTCCGTTAACTATCTCTGCACAAGATGGTCTGATTGATCAGAATGACTTCTTTGACAAGCAAATTGCAAGCCGTGATGTCAGTGGTTATTTTCTAGTTAAGAATGGTGAATTTGCTTACAATAAAAGCTATTCAAATGGATATCCCTGGGGAGCAATTAAGAGGCTCGATAAATACGATATGGGAGTTCTTTCAACTCTTTATATTATTTTTAGACCGACAAATGTTTCTTCCCAATTCTTGGTTTCATACTACGACACAACTAGGTGGTATAAGGAAGTCGCGAAGAATGCTGCGGAAGGCGCACGTAATCATGGACTTTTGAATATAGCCCCTACTGATTTTTTCAGTACTGTGCTAATAATCCCAAATTCAATCGAGGAACAGCAAAAAATTGGTTCATTCTTCAAACAACTCGACGACACTATTACCCTTCATCAGCGTAAGCTTGAAAAACTCCAAGAACTTAAAAAAGGGTATCTACAAAAGATGTTTTGCTGAGCTTAATTTGATCAAATTTAGGATCCTATGAAACCCCATGACTTAATTTTTATTGTGCTTGGTCAACACTTAATTCACCTGTATAATGGATTACGCAGGAAGTTTTAAGGGCGGTGGCTGTCTTTTCCCTTGCGAGGTGAGGCCCATGGGAACATGGAATAATCTTCAGGAAGGTTGCACAGTCAATGAGCGTCTTCCAGACACTCTCGTTGATGTTGCTATTTGCAATGTTTATTTTAGCGTTGCTAACGTACATCGACAAAAGGAACAAATAAAAAAGCCGCCCTGCGTAACTTTGGTAGAGGTCACAGGACGAGCTAAAATCGTTTATTAAATTTCTGCCACCGCCTTTGAAGCGGCTTGCATGGGAAGTCTTGTTAGCGCAAGGCTTCCCTTTTCTATTACATTATAGCATGTCCCTTAAAAACTGGCTAACGTTTTAGGCTTTGATCGGGTTCAGAATCTGGTCGTTTAATTTCTGGATTTTCTTCAGCAAATGCTTTCAGTTGTTTTTGCGTTCGATTACTGATTTCATGGTGTACATCATTTAACTTATTTTTTAGTCCTAACTTTTGTTGTGGATTAGTCGCTTGCTGAACTTGTTGTTGCAAGCCTTGATAGGACTTATTAAGATCCTGGGCTGATAGCTTTTTTAAATCATGCTCAGGCTCTTTTTGGGCTTCTTGTAAGCCTAATTGTTTGGTTAAGCCATCGCTAAGCTCAATCACTTTGTTGCTAACTTGCTGGATTTCACTTAAAGCACTATGGATCACCGCTTTATCTTTGGCCCAGGTAGCCACGTAACCGAGTGAGTAGTTGCTGGTATCAACGCCAATATTTTGCATGGCAACATACGCAACCGCTTCGGCTTGGGTTTCCTGATAGGCTCGGGGCCGATCTTTAAAAGCTGATTTTAAGCCGTGTAGCTGGCTATGCGCATATTCGTGGTATAACGTCTTTAGTTTCAAAGCATTGTCGGGCTCATCGCCACCAATGACGATTTCATTAGTGCTGGGTTGAAAATACCCCTTAGCCCCATTTAGCGTCGCTAAAGGCACTTCACTGACTTTAAGGTCGGTTTGCTGGTTTAAATAATCTTTGAACGCGTTATATAAGCTTGTCACATTCTGATGATCGGCCAAATTTTCTTTGACAAAGTCTTTAGCACTTAACACTGGTTCACCGCTAGTTTGTGCCACATCAAAGACGGGTAGATAGCGATAACCGACAATGGCGCGCTCATCGGTGGTATCAAGATGCTTCTGCTCGGCTGGTGTTAGCTTCTTAATGATCGGAGCCGCAATCCGAATGGATTTAGCGCCCTTATTAACGGTGCGGTTAAAAGCCTTCTGCCATTGCTTAAAACCGGCGACTTGAGTGGCTTGAGGATTTTGCGCATAAATTAAATCAATGTTTCTGGCGCTATAACGATGAAATTTAGCCAGGGTATTGAGATACTTTTTAAATTGGTCACTATCAGTTAATTTTAGGATTTGCTGTTCAGCCTGGGCGACTAATTGTGCTTTCCAAGCCTTAACATCTGCTTTATTTGGCATAAGTTACCCCTCCTCATCTTCAAAAATATCATTCAATGTTGGCAATGATCTTATTTGAATCGGGGTCGTGCCATAAAGGGCAACGTAGCCATCGGCTAATTTTTGCCAAGCCACTTGATAGTAAGCTCCATTTCCAGTAATTTCTTTTAAATACTTGTAGGCTCCTTTAGTCTGCAAAACCGGTAATTCACTCCCAATGACTGTTAATTCGTTATCCATTTCATGATCTCCTTTGCTTTGCTAATCTCACCCGTTGTTTGGGTTTACTTTTAGGGTTGTAAAAGTGAACCTAAATGACGGGTTCACCAACCGGAACGTAGTGCAGGGCGGTAGGCAGGTTCTAATCAAAATCAAAACTTAATTTATGACCGTCAAGTTTTAGCTTGGCGTCAAACGACTTTCCCTTTTTGCTCTTGAAACCCTTTAATTTTCTGGTTTTCCCTTTGGTGACCAACGCTTTAATTGCGGTCTTACCGAGGGTCTTACTGCTCCATTTCTTGGGCAGGGTAAAGTCTTCGCCTTGCTTAGGCTTTACAATGTAAAACTTCTGTTTATTTAAAACGGTCGCTTGCGGTGTTTCTAAGAAGACCTCGTCGGACTTTTGTGCTTGCTGTTGGTGATTGATTTGTTGCTTAATGGCTGCATTGCCGGTTAATTGTGTGGGAACATCAGCGATTAACTTCGCCACAAACTTCTTGATTTGGCTCAAAAAATTATCCGGAGTGCGTTCTTCGGTACTGATTTGCTGTAACGCTTGCTCCCATTTAGCCGTCATTTCTGGGCTAGTTAGCAAGGGTTCGAGTTCAACCGCTTTACATAAAGTAATCCCCGCTTCACTGACGTGCAGCTTATTTTTTTCAGTGACGAGATAGCCGCGTTTTTTTAATATTT
Organism: Furfurilactobacillus curtus; assembly: GCF_054657915.1. Classification (NCBI taxonomy): domain Bacteria; kingdom Bacillati; phylum Bacillota; class Bacilli; order Lactobacillales; family Lactobacillaceae; genus Furfurilactobacillus; species Furfurilactobacillus curtus. The sequence continues at coordinate 17,562 of NZ_BAAHXU010000002.1, read as the reverse complement.
CCAGTACATTTGCCCGGGTCGCACTTGTCCCAATGCCTTGCACATCTTTGAGAATCGCCTGGGCTACTTCATCATCAAGCGTTTTGCCAGCGGTCTTCATGGCCGTAATCAGGGTACCTTCGGTAAAGGGTACCGGAGGTGTTGTTTCTTTTTGCGGCGTTTGCAGATTCGCTTGAACTTGGTCGCCTTGGTGAACGATCGGTAGGGTGGCTGCCTCTTGCTGGTCGGTTTTGTGATCATCAAATAAAGCTTGCCAACCTTGCTTAGTTGGGACCTTACCGGTTGCTTTAAAATTGGCGTCACCAACTTGGGTGATAATAATGGTTTCCTCGTACTCGTACGGATCAGCAAACATGGCTAATGTGGTTCTTAAAACCAAGTCATAGACTTGTTGCTGTAATTTAGGCAAGCTGGCTAGTTTCTCTTTCGTCGGCACGACTTTAGTCATGATAATGGCGTAGTGTTCTTCAACCTTTTTTCCATTAACATAGCGCTTATTTGGGGTGGTATTGGTTAAAGCGACTTGTTTAGAGACTAACCCCAGATACTTCGTCAGATTAGCCACTAAATAATCAAATTCTTCATCAGTGATATAAGCACAATCGGTGCGGGGATAACTGAGTAGTTTGTCTTCGTATAAGCTTTGAATAGCCGCTAAGGTTTGGCTGGCGCTGGCGTGATAACGTTTATTCATGGCACTTTGGAGACTAGATAGCGAGAATAGTTGGGGACTAGCACGCTTCTTGCCTTGCTTTTGGACGTTCTTGATTAAACCGGCCTGTGAGCTTTTCTGAACGCGTTTAGCTTGCATGAATGTTATTAGCCCTGCTTCGTCTTTAAATCGCTGATAGGGGTCTAATTTTGCGACGAATTTTTGCTGATTAGCTAAAATTTCCGCATTTAGTTCAAAATAGGGTTCCGGCTTAAAGTTTTTGATTGCCTGGTCTCTTTGATAAACCATATACAAAGTTGGCGTCTGCACGCGACCAATTGAGTACACCCCGCGCACCCCATTTTGTCTCAACAATAAAGTATACAAAGGACTACCATTCATACCGATCAACCAATCACTAATTTGACGGGTTTGGGCTTCTTTATACGCTAAGTAGTCTTTGTGCCAATCGCCAAGATTTTTAAAGCCGGTAATAATGGCGTCTTTTTCCAAACTATTCAACCATAGCCGTTTAATGGTCTTCTTTTTAACATCAATCTGGGCTTGGTTCATGATCGACCAGGCGATATTAGAACCCTCTCGGCCACTATCAGTGGCGACAATAATGATGTCGGCTTTTGCTAACAGGTCTTTAACGATCTTGAATTGCGTTCTTTTACTAGCTGACACTTCAAACTTGTATTTATCGGGAAAGATCGGTAAATTAGATAGGGCCCATTGCTGGTATTTCTGATCGTATTTATCCGGTGTGGCCAGTTCAACTAAATGTCCGAGACCATACGTCACAAGCGTATTCTCGGGCAAAACAGGGTCACTAACCGTATAGTAACCCTGTTTTTTTGTGCTCTTTTGAAAGGCTTGGACGTATGAACGGGCTTGACTGGGTTTTTCAGCTAAGATAACAGTGGTCATGTTCGTTCACTCCTTGTGATTAAGTTTTTGATCTAATTCTGTTTTACCTTGTTCAGCCGCTTTCAACCAAGTTTCACGGCGCAATTCTTGTTGTTGCTCTATCGATTGTTGCTTCAAATAATGTTGATACCGGTTGATGGCTTTGAGATCTGCATAGGCTGACCAACGGAATAATAAGCCACCCAGCAGTAAAACTAAGGCCATTAGCGCAGTTCCTAAAAAATCGGTATGGTTCGCCGTGAAAAGCTCTTGGTATAAATCCATTAACATGAGGTAAATTCCCATTATATAGAAGACCATGCTAAATAAGTTATCAAAATAGTAAGACAACTTAGTCCGCCGTGAAGGTGTTGTAAAAGGATCGGTTCGCATATCTTTTTTGGCTTTTTCCAATAACCAGTGTGCGATTTTCTTCATAACTATTTTTCCTCCTAGTGGTTACGGAAATAATTTTGAAACATTCTCATGGCACCCATACCAGCACTTTTAGTCACACCGGTTGAAGCCCAAAAGTCTTTAACGGCGTCAGGTGTTTTGACCACCAGAAAACCGAATCCGATTGAAGCAATAAAAGCAATAAACCCGTATTTAGCCATATTAGTGAAACACCATACTGATAATGACATACAAAGCACCTGGCTAATAATGGAGGCATTGTAATAAATATACTTCTTCCACCACGTACCACTATAATCAAAGCTTTCAGTCGCCATGCTCATTGCAGCTAAAGGAATTGTCAGGTTATACCACGCCATATCAGCCACAAACACACACATTTTGATAAAGAACACGACGGTTACGACAGTGAAGATTAGCAGAAATAAAATCTGTAAAGGTAGCGAAATACCAACATCTTTTAACCCAGGAACTTTATTCATGCCGGTAATTGATTTAGCAGTGAACTGCTGATCAGAACTAAACATATACTTTAGCAGGGGCAAGGTAATTGAACCTTGAATAAAGCCCTGTAAGAACACGAAGACCGGGATCACGGCCGCTGATTTAATCCCGTCCATGATGATATTAGCCCAAGTAACATCGGTACTTTCATCTGCCTCTTTTAGAATTGTCATCACAATGCGGCCAAGGACGACCACAACGACTAACGATGTCGCAAAGGACAGGAAGATGGCATACCACGTTTTAACAACTGGCAAGCTTTGATTGGCTTGGTCAATAATGGCCTTGCAGATGTTGAATAAGCCGTCCAACAAACCAGACAGTGCCCATTCAAAAAACTTAGCAATCGCTCCCTGAACCAGTCCTGAAATATCACCTAAAACAAACATATCTATCACTTCCTTTTTTGCAATTCAAAGCTTCCTAATCCGTCATCTGCTTTGGCAGTTTTATTTATTGCTTTAGCTTTATAACCATCGCTAATTTGAGTTAATTCAAGTTTTTGATTCTTCTCATCATCAGTATTTACTTTTAAATATTCTTTACCAGAAGTATTACTGACTGAATAATTGGCATTTACATTCATCAAGGGGCTTTCAATAATCATTGTTTTTTTATTAAATTGGGTTTTGTAGCTTTGTCCTTTTTGGTTGAGATACCATTTATTACTTTGCAAATCCTGTGCTGTAGACTTCCCACAAGCGGTAAGACCAACAACAATCAGCAACACTGTCATCACAGCGATTATATATTTCCGATATTTTTTCATTAATATGTCCTCCATTATCCAAGCATTTTCTTATGTCTAGACTCTAATTCTTGATCGATATTGTCCTGCAATTTGTCTTCTTCGTCATCGGTTGTTTGATCGTCTTTTTTTGCTTGGTGTTGTGCTTTAACCGTCTGATTCCACTTATCTACCTTATTCTTAAAGTTGGTTTCTTGGCTGGCTTCTGGTTGGCCTTGATACTCATTCTGTGACAAGTTAACCAAATGATCAGCCCCTGGAAATAGTTTAAATTGGAACGCTTTTGTAGCTTTGACCGGCCGTGCATTACTAAAGATTAATAAGCTCTGGTCTTCGGGCATCCGCATAATTTCATCGGGCGTCATGAGCGAACGGCTCGTATAGCTGTAACTATCGCTCTTGCTGTGGCTTTCTTCCTTGCTATGACTGGTACTCTCACTACCGGTTTCCACTTTCACGGTTGATTTTCCTAACAGATCACTAAAGTATTTAGCGGTCACGTCATTAGCGGCATTCAAGCAAATTTTAACGGCATGATTACCTAAGATACTCTCGGCCTTATCCTTGCCATACAAGGCTTGTAGCTGGGTTAAGGTTTGACAAATGGTGGTGACACCAATGCCGTACCCTCGACACGTTGCTAAAAATTCTTCATACTTTGGGAATTTACCTAAATTGACAAATTCATCAAGGATAAAGTCGACTTGGTGGGGCAATTTAGCGTGATGATCGGCGGCTAATTTGTATAATTCATCAAATAATTGTGAGAAAAACAGATTGATGAAGCTTTCATAGGTATTATCCATGACCGGAATAATCACATACAGTACTACTTTGGCTTTGCCAATCTCTTTTAAATCAAAGTCTGAAAAGCTGGTAAAATTGGCCACTTCTTTGTCAACAAACTTCGAAATGGTCGCCAACAGGCTTTCAATAATGCTGGCTTTCATTTCTCCTTTAGCCTTTTTGAAACCTAACTCATAAGCGCGTCTCGCTGGATCAGTCATAGTTAGATCAAGAAACAAGGTATCTAGCGGACTATCCGCACCCTTTTCCTCGGCTTCCACATCGTTTTCTTGCAACACTTGGGTCACACCCGCCAAATTTCGTTGTTCTGGTGACCGGTGGTTCATGACAAACAGGATTAGTGCCTTCAAAAGTTGCCGTTGGGTACTGAACCACACGTCTTTTTTACCTTCGGCATTTTCACTTTGCACGATCTTTGTTGCCACGGTTTCAGCTTGAATATCTCGTTGAATATAATCAAAAGGATTGTAGCGATCACTATGCGCCATGTTGGCAAAGTTGACGACATGCACTTGATAACCCTGGGCTAACTTAATACCGGCTGTTTTTTCGTATAATTCACCTTTCGGATCAGTTACAACAATGCTGTTCTCCGTTTCATTAAACAGGTTGGTAATGACGACTGACTGGGTCTTATACGATCCTGGGCCCCCAACCACAAAGATATTCCGATTTGGTTTGGTGCTGTTATTCTGGTAAACAATCCGTTTATCCACGATCCCTAAAATCGTCCCATTCATGTTAATCTCCCCCTTTCGCTGACTTTTCTCGATCCACTAATGATTTGAGAATTTCTGCCTTGGTACTCTTGTTAAATGCTGTGGTGAGGTCTTTGGCATTGATACTAAAGTAATGGTCACTCAATTCTTTTAAATTCCCCCAGGTCGCACTCCCGTGGGTTTCAGTGTCCGCAGTTTCCCACGCTTTGTGCTTGCTATTGCGTTTCAAAGCAAAATAAATGGTGTATAGGACCACAGCGATACTGACGATAATTAATACCGGGTTCTTTTGACCCAAATACAAGTTGTAATAGTGCCAGGGGTGCAAGGCTAATTGTTTTAATACGGTTGGCATATGATCCGCAAAAGTTAGCTTATAGTGCGACAAGGCCATGACTGATCCAGCTAAAATCTCCGCTAAATACAAGCCAATGATTAGCGTTAGTAGATATGGCCAGCTGACTTTAACGCTGTTTAATAATTTGTCTTTCATCTAATCACCTACTATCTGTTTAATCCTTTGTTGGTTGGTACCGGAGTATCGTTGCTTGCCATGGATCAAGGTTGGTACTGACGTTAATTGATATTTTTGAATGTAATGCCGATTCTGCGGTTGGTTCATGTTAATCAAGACGATGTTGTGACTGATTGCGTTGTGCCAATAAATCTGATGAAAAATAGCTTGGCAATCCGGGCAATCATCGCGATAGAAGAACAACACTTTTTTAGGGTGCTTAGCCAGCGTCACAACTGTTTTCTCTTTCTCAACATGGTTCACATAGCTATGACCTGCAAAGCCTAATACTGCAAGTATCACCACGATCACCGCTAGGGCTTTGCTTACTTTTTTAATCAAGGTCACTCGCTTTAAAACTGTTCCCAAGATTCTGTACATCAGTGATTCGATCCGTGGTGGTATCGAAAGTCACTTGATAAAGTACCGTCGCCTTTTGCCAGTCGTTGTCGCCACTCTTACTTTCGTAACTGACAACGGCCAAGCCTTTCATATTTTGCCCCTGCTTACTTTGCGTATACAGGTTCAGTTGATTTAACTTAGCTGAAACACTATTGCTATCACCATACGTGCCCTTATTTGAAAAGTATTGCTGATATAGCTTGTCGGAAATCAAGTCTTTCACGCCATCTTTACGCTGTCCGTAGGTCTTGGGCTTGAAGTTATTCATGACCTTAAAGAACTTGGTGACTACCGTATTAAAACTCAGTTCAGCCTGACTTTTGTCTTTATTATTTTGGTAGGTCTTATAACTGTCAATTTGGGTGCTCAATAACTGCTTTTGTTGGTTGGTTTTAGTCAATTGCTGGTTAACTTGGCGCTTCTGTTTTTGTAAACGACTAATCTGCTGTTGCGCCTGCTTAACTTGGCTATGTTGATAGGCATTCGCCCCTAATGACATGATTAAGATCAAACTACCAATCGCAATACTTAAAACCATGCTGCGTTTCATTTACTCGTCCTCCTTACTTCTTGATTGGCCGAGCTAACGTTACATCGCTACCACTTAGTAAGCTATAAAAGGCGGTGCCAAAGGTGCTTTCGTTAACCTTGTCGCCTACGCCACCTTGTTCAATGATTTTGGTGGCTTTGCCTTGCCATTTGCTTAGTAGAATGGCAGTATGGCCGTCGTTTCCAGCTCCCACGCCTTGATTAACGATCACAATATCACCGGCTTTCGCGTCAGTTTCACTGATCTGTTTCAAGTATTGATGGCTGCCTTTGGCGTCACTGGCCATCGTGCCGGTAAACCAACCCATGTTGGCCGGTACCTTGTAACCAGCTTTATTAAGCGCTAACCAGACAAAGCCTGAACAATCGGTTCCACCGGTTTTGTTAGGATTCTTTAAATCGCTACCTAAATCGGGGCTAGGGTGAGTTTGAACATAATAGAAGTCGCCCTTCATACTTTCCGCGTTTTTAACAATGCTGCCACCGGAATAGCTCGGGTCACTATCACAACCTAGTTCGGTCAGATCGCCGGAACTTGCATTATCTAACGTATTACCGGCCACGGGATCACTTGCACCCAACACGGAATACCAATGATCGGCATAACCGTATCTTTGGCTTAAATACCATTGTTCCGGGTTCTTACTCATACCCTCGTAATCCATTAACCAGGCTTTGGTCGCTTTATGCACGTCCGCATATTTAAAAATCTGCTTGTTTGACGCATAGTAACTACTGTTCAATTCTTGGTCGAGATAATCCAACTGTACCCCGAGATTGGTCGCTGGTTTATTTTCTTTATGGGCTAAGTCCTCCAACTTATCTTTTCGGCCACCTAACCACTGGGCTAAGCCCGTGGCCCCGGAACTTGAATTAACGGACTTGGGATCAAGCCGACTTTCTAGTTGTAAGACCCCCAAGATACCAGCCGCCGCTTGTGGCGTGGCACCATACTTCTGTTTCCAGTGCGCATAGATATTTTTGGCATTTTCTGTCATGCTCTTACTATCTAACTGTGTTTCTGTAGTGGTTGAGTTATCACAACTGTTTTCTTGCAATTGACCTGTTACTGCCGCAATTAACAAGATGATTAGCAGAAGGGCGCCGCCCACAATATAAGCAATCAACTTCCACTTCTTTTTCTTATATTCGAAAGACAGTACTTGCATTTAATCACCCACTTTGTGCTTGGCCTGATCGACTTGTTTTTGCGCTGCTGATTGGTCACTCTGCGCGTTCTTTAAGTCCGACTTAGCCGAATCCACCTTCTTGTCTTTGTCCTTATCTTTACTGCCATCAATCTTGTTGGCGTCATCTAACTTCTTTTGGGCGTCACTAACTTCGTTCTTAGCGGCATTGAGACTTAACAAGGCTTTTAAATACTTAGCTTTAGGACTGTTCACGCCGGCTAACTTGGTTTGGACAGTCTGGGCGTCTTGCGTATCATTATGGGCGAGGAAAGCTTGCCCTATTCTCAATAACACATCAGCGTTCGTCGTAAAGGATAATTGGTTATTAAGCGTATTGGTATCATAATTAACAATCGCTTTTTCGAGTTTCAATTGATCTTTTTGCTTACTCGTCGCCTTAGTTGGTAACTGCCAATCGGCCACTTGACTGCTATCTTGGTTGGCATAAGCCGCATTAACAACCTTGTTCAACTGACTTGGGTCAACGTTTAAGGCTTGCTGGTACTGACGATGCTTTAAAAAGACACTGACTTGCTTAGCTGAAGGATAGCCGGCCCGTTGCATATCTTTTTGCGCTTCTGACCACTTGTGATCATTTAAAGCGGTTTGAATTTGACCGCTATATTTTAATCGCATGACCTGGGCTTGGGTCTGGTTAGCCAAGCTTTGATATTGCCGTTCGTCACTTTTATGGACTAAGCCGATGGCCAAAACGGCCACAATCGCCACCCCGGCCATACTCAACCATAAACGTTGTTTGGTTTTCTGCTGGGCCGTTTCAACTTCCTGCCATTCGTGATAGCTCACAAAATCCTCAATGCCGTTAACCACTTCCGTTAACTCATTTAACGACGTAGCTTTAGCCACTTGTTGTAAATAGTCATCTGGGTGTTTGGCCAAGGCTTCTTGGGGATTGCTTAATAGCCGTTCGTAAGGCGTCCCCGTCAAGCAAAATAGAATCAGCGCTTTGTATTTGGCTAAATTGCTATGCTTGTCATCATAAGGCATGAGTTCATTGGCCCGGTAGGCGTACCAAACATGTTGCATGGGGTAATACCACAGGTTAGCTGGGTTCAACGCAACGTGATACTGGCTATCGTTAACCACATTTTGCGCCATGATTTCCTTGGCAATTGCTGATCGGATTGCTTTATTTTCATGTGGTAATTCCTTTAATGATCTGACCTTATCCGGCAAGGTATAAGTTAAAACAACCTTCTGGTCTTGCTCAACTACGTTAACCAACTGTAAGAAATTGGCATCAGCTTCCTTTAATTCGTTTAGCTCACTCAACTGGTCATATCGAAATTGATTGTGATTAAGCTCTAGGATTAACTTGTTTCCTTGCCGTTTGAATGTCCCAACCTCGATATTTAATAGTTGGTTTGATTTACTCATTTAAAGTCCCCCCTTCCTCTTCGGTGGTAGTTAAAGCGTCAATTTCACTGGGGGTTAAGACCACGCGCTTTTGATAATCCGGTTGCCCAGCTGTCTCACGGTTGTATTTCTCTTGGTAAGCTTCGGGGTCGATTAGTCGTAGTTCTTCTTCGGTCAACTCGACACGCATAAAGGCGCGTTGACTACCATAGATCATCAGGGCTTCGCCTTGTCTACGACGTTCTAGTAGCTTCTTTTCTTTATCCGAGAACGTCATACGCAATTTGGTAATCACATCATCAACGCCTTTACCGTCAAGACCAAAGAACACTTTGGTGTAGGAGTTCCCAATAATGGCTTCCCCAATGTTCTGCCCGGTATCCGTTGTGCCTTCAATCACGTCTTGAATTTGCTGCGTTCCGGCAATGGCCCCGGCATTGTATTTTCTAAACCGTTTGTATGCTTGATGGAAAAAGGTGGCGGCCGCTTTATGCAAGGTCAAAAAGTGAAATTCATCAACAAACAATTTCTTGCGGCTATGCCGATCTTTGGTAATTTCGTCCCACAGGTATTGAAAAGTATTCAGATAAGCCGCTGATTGGACTTCCTGCTCACTTTGTAGCGGTTTTAAATCAAAGGAAATGATTTTCCCTTTTAAGTTAACGTTGGTATGGCCGTCAAATAAACTGTTAGAACCATGGGTATAACTGCCTAAGATGTAGTAGAAGTCTTTGACCCGATTGAATTTGTCGGCGTCCTTATCTGCCAGTTTTTCCAACTCGTCATAAACATTGGATAAGGTCGGCCACTGATCGTCTTTAATCTCTTTTAAGCGGCTATATTTCAAAACGCCACTGTTGACGTAAGCTTGTTTAACGACATCATCAAGGATTGCCAGCTCAACTTGGGTAATCCCGGTTTTAAGCACTTCAAAGAATCCCTTTAATCGCTGGATTTTATCTTTGACTAGTAAATCAAGGTTTGTGACCGCTTCATCGGCGCTTAAGATTTCTTCGGAAAAGATTTGTAGCGGGTTAATTTTGTACTTCGCATTAGAAGTTAAGTGCAAGACTGCCCCACCCAGGGCTTCGACAATCTTGGTATATTCGTTTTCTGGATCAATAATGTAGAGTTGATAGTCTTGAATGGCGTAGCGTAGGATTTTCTGAATCATATAGGTGGTCTTGCCGACCCCCGAGGTCCCGATAATCACTTGATTTTGATTTAGGGTCTTGTTGCGATCCAACATATCTACGGCAATTAAGCTGTTGGTATCTTTGTTAACCCCTTCAATATCGCTTCTCGGCTTTAAGTCCAGAATTTCAGCGTCATCAAAAGGAAACATGCTGCTGGCGACTTCGGTATTACTCTCTTTATAGGTGTAATCCCCCATGAGGTTCTCGTTAATTGGCATGGTTGACCAAAATGCTTGGAAAGTCGCTTTAACGGGCACTAGGGGCTTCATTTGTAGTTTAATCAACGTATTCTTGACGTTTTCGGTTAAATCGTCTAGTTCTGCTAAACTGTTGGCCCGCAGATAAATGAGCATATGTTGGTACACAAATGTGGTAGAATTATCGAGGTATTTATCTAGTTGCATGTTGGCTGAATCAATATAATTTTGCAGAATTTTCTTTTTATACGGGTCGAACGTATTCAGCTTCTGCGCTTCTTTATTTTGAATCGTCTTCTTGTAATAGGTAATCATTGAATTGTTACTGGCGCTGTCGATATATTGCACAATATCGATGACGCCTTTTTTTCGCTTCAATTCTGACAACCAGTTGCCATACACCCGCTTGGGATAGTCAGCAATCGCTAACACCCGAATAAAATTCTCGCCCGACTGGACGTAGGTGGGGTACTGTTCCCAGCTAAACGGGAATAGTGAATGCAAGCTATCGCGATCAATCAGCTTGGTAAAGTCTTCAACCTCCGCTTTGGGCTTACTACCCGTTTGGTCGCTGTCGCCTTGATGGCTTTCTTTTTTAGTTGGTATAAATAAATCAATGACCTTATCACCAAAACTCATCCTGTTGCCTCCTATCCATTGAAATTGATTAAGTTCTTTAAAATCTCTTGAACTTCTTGACTAGTCAAGACTTTGGCCGTCACATCAAAGTCCGTTAACGCATTTTCAATATCTCGTTTAACTTGTTCGATCTTTTCGTCTAAATGATTGACCGCTAGGTTTAAGCTCTTAACACTTTTGTCTTTAATTGGCACCTTAACGATTAGCAGATGTTGCTTAGTGGTCATGTTTTTGGATTCTTGGACTTTAGTAAAGTGATCCAAGTAACTGGCTATGAGCTGGATTTTGAACTGTTGCTCCGGGTGGCCTTTTTGTAAGGCGAGATACCGCCGTTTGAGACCATTGAGATAAGCCGTCATATTGACGGGAATCGTTGGCTCTAAGAACTGTAACGTGTCATCAACGCCTTCACCTAAGGTACTCATGAGAAACGCGCCATAGTCCTCAAAAACGTCCTGTTGTTCGGTTTCATTAAGTAGATCAAGGTTGATCCCACTAACTTCCAAAATGCCAACGAGATTACCGGTTTTGGTAACTTCGTAATTACCATACATACCCACCACCAAGCTCATGTCATCAATGGTCTCTTTGCCACCATTGATTTTAGGCGGTTGATAATCCCAATCTAGCTTGGCTGTTTTATTGGCGGTTTTGCTCTTTTTCAAACGCATTTAGTTCACCTCGCTTCTTCGGTTTCAAATAAAACAGTTTCTGACCATTGGCATAGTGGCGTTTCAACTTAAAGTTATCCCGCACTTTAATATTCTTCCGCGCCGCAACTGGCCTAATTGTTAAAATAGCCATGACAATCGTCATGGCTAAGACAACAATCACTATTTTTATCAGGACTAAGATCAGACCATAGGGTGGGATCGCAATAAAAATTAAGCCCACTAGTCCTGCCAGCGCCGCATAGCCAAAATCCTTCAAGGTGTAGTCTTTCCAGATCCCGTAATCTTTATCTACGTTCTCTGGAAAGATAAATTCTTTTCCTTTCTTCATTTGGCAGGCTCCTTTTTAAATTAAGTGAATAGGCTGTAAACCCAAGGTAATAGCCAGATAATGGCTGCCGCTAAGGCCACTAAACCAGCCACCCGGCCAACCGCGTGATAAACTTCTGATTTCTCTCGCGGATCGTCTGCGTCAGGCATTCTTTTGATAATAATAAATAGCGCGACACAAATCCCAACTAAAACGACCAAGCCAGTTAAAATACCTTGAATCGTCTTACCAGCGCTGGTTAGCTTGCTTTTAACTTCGCCACCGTCCGCTGCCAAAACGACCTGGGCATTCATCAAGCCCAAGTAAATTGCAGTAGTCCCAGCAGTTGCTAGCGCTTTCATTTTTCTGTATTTTGACATGTTAGTCCTCCTTCCTATCGTCTTCTGATGTTCGTAATTGAATTTGTTCTGCCTGCGTTTCTTCTGGCTCACGCTGATAGAACTTGTTCAATTGTTCCTCGGCAATTTGCTGGCTTGGTAACGGATCAGTGGCTAATTTGACGCGGCCATTTTCACTCGTGGCTAAGTAATACTCTTTTTCTGACTGGCCTACTTCTTGGGTCTCTAAGACATGCAAATTATGTTCGTAACGGTCTAAGGCGTTATCAACTTCTAAGCCATAGAAACCTAAGAAGCCTTCCAGGAAACTCTCACCAAAAAAGGTCATTTCATTTTTAATCTGCTTATATTGATGAGTCGGTTTATCACTTACCAATTTTTCGGTCTTTTTAGCATTTTGACGGTCTTGATGGCGATTAAACCAGCCCCTAAGCTTTAACGGCTCAGTCTTCAACTGGCGTTTAACGGTCTTCTTAATCATTGCTTGCCGGACTTCGTCAATTGGCTGACCGTCTTGATCTAAAATTGCTTGTAACTGTTTTGGATCAGTTAATGCGTGGTCATCATCAACCACAATCGCCTTTTGATCATCATGAACTAGCTTGCCATTAATGCCTTGCCAGCTTTCTACTTTCATTGGATCACCTCCTTATGTTGTTTGTTGGGTTAGAAATATTAAACAACTAGCTTTCCCCTAACCCGCCCGGTAAAATGGATTATTAGGAGGGTGACACCTAGAAGGCGTATTTCTAGGTGCTGATCCCCGTTAGCAACTTCACTGCTTACGAGGACGCCCTCTTTTTTTATGTGGTTTTTAACCCACTCTATCCCTTCATCAGATATTAATTTATTGGTACCTGAACCAAGCAAAAATTGATCAGGGAACTCTGGATGTCGTTTGATCCAGTTGCTGACATAATTTCGGCCACGCCCCAGCTTATGATTAGCTTGCGTTAGGCTGTACCATTCCTGATTGCCTGTCACATGTAAGTTCTCCTTTCTTAATTTAGTCATAGTTTAACACTAAAAGGTGTAACTTACACCATTTATTTTTTTTACATTTAGGTTACAAGTGCATGCCCCCATCTTCATGCCGGTTTCTAGTTTGATGTTGCCGCTGCTTTTTCGTCATTGCCCACTCGGTCTCTTTTAAGCCACGTAATTGCTGCTTTCTTAGATAGTCTGTGTTCTTCGCATATAAAATGGTTATTAAGGCTTCGTCCAAAATATTAGTCAGGTAGTTTTTCGGGCTAGTTGGGTAATAATTGATCGCTTGATAGTCCTTAATTTGGTCTTGCTTATATTGATCAAACCGCGTTGTCTGTTGTTTCAAACGGGCTTGCACAGTTTCAATTTGTTTGTGATCCAACTTAGGATCTTGGCCACATTCGCCGATAAACAGTTGCCGGGTGCCATCATGTTTTAAGACCCGTTGTAATCGGTGGTTCTGAATATCTTTTAATTCAATTTTACCTAACAGGTAATTCAAACCGGCTTGGTGTTGCTGACTAGTAAAGACTACCGGTGGCTGCTGTTGTAATTGACTAAGCTGGTTTGCATCTAATGGCTTTAATTCTGGATCATAGTAAACCACAGCCGTATAAATTTGCTCCTTGTCAATCGTCTCTAGCTTATCCAGGTCACTGTCCGGAAAAGCAGTCGCTAGAATGCTGTCGTATTGGGTTTGCACCACGGCTTTAACTTCCCGAACGACCCGTAAATCTTTCACCGCTTTAGAAATGAATTCGAGTTCGTTAGGTTGATAAGCGGCTAGCATGCCCCGATCAGTATGCTTCAAATTGTCTAACTGGTGACCATGTTTGGCTAGCACCGTGGTTAATTGCTTCTCAATTGTTTGGGCTTGCTGATTAACTAACTGCCAGCTGGTATATGGCCGCTTGGTAAACGTCAATAATTGCTGGGTTAATAAGTCACTTCGAATAGCTGCTAACCGTTCTGCCAATTCGCTACCCTTAAAAATCGTTTGTTCACTATTAGTTTCTTTAATCAGTTCCCGTCGTTCAGCTGCGGTTGTCTGTTCAAAATTAAGTTCCGGATAAAGCTTTTTCGTTGCTCGTTCCACCACTTTATTTAACAACTGGTTAGCTTGTGCTAGTGATGTCGTTTGCTGGTCAATAGTCAGCAGTTGCTTGGTTACATCTTCACCAATGGCATGTTTGATTAATAAGCTGTTTTTCCAATTAAACAGCATGCGCTGTTTATCATCTAAATGTTCTAAATCGACATAGGTTTTCAATTGCTGACTTAGATGACTAATTGTGTGTTTTTCAGAGAATGATAGCTCGTCAGTTAAAGCGTCAAAGTGTTCATGATTTCTAATCTTTTCGTCAAGATTATGATATTTAGCTTGGGCGCTTCTTTGTGCGCTAACTTGTTGATTAAATGCTTTTCGTTCGTGTCGTTTGCTATTGATTCCCTCATGCTGAGTTGGGGTATCATCTATTCCTTGATCGACAAAAGATTTCTCACTAATCCGATCCGGAATATTTTTTTGTGCTAAAGACTGATTAACACTTGTTGCCCAATTATGCCGCCACTCATTAATTTTTTCCTTTTTATCCCAATCAACCAACCAAATTTTTCTTTGTTTTGGAAACCCGCTTTTGGTTAAAAGTTGCTTGCCATTTTCATCTTTAATGTACTGCGTCTTTGCTTTTAATCCCCAACTACCATCGGGGTTAAATGGGCGATTGGTTAACATCACATGTGCATGCGGATTGTCTGGGTGATCGCGATGAATTGCTACGTCAGCTACCATACCTTGATCGACAAAATTCTCTTGCACATATTTTGTCAGTAATTCTTTCTGTTCGGATTCACTTAATTCTACCGGTAAAGCTACGTTAAATTCTTTTGCATACCGTGAGTTTGATTTACGATCGTTCTTTTCAACTTCATTCCATAATTTTTCTCGATCACTGGCCCATTCTGGTGCATTTTTGGGGGTTAAAATAAAGCTTTCTGGAATTACCGATCGGGCATAGGAATATCGGCGACCTTCTTTATCATCAAATAATTTTTCACCACTTCGATAAGCCGCACTGGCAATCGCACTTCGTCCTTTTCCAGCACTAATATTACTAAAACTAATATGAAATATTGCCATGTTAGTCACCTCTTTACTTTGATTCTATGGGCTTGACTTTGTTGTCGCCATCGGCGACTTCTAATACAGGATTTTGGGGGTTAACATAACATAGGATTTATTCTATGTGTAAGTGCGCATTGACCTCGTTTCACTCGGCCTGCTGATTCCCCTAAATTTACTTATAGTGTATGACTTCCGCTTCGCTATTTCAACTTTCATCCTTTGACTTAACGTTCTCTGTATGATATAGTGTCGGTGATTATTTTTAATACGATTGGAGGGATCCTTATGTCTCAAAGTAACTTAGAAAAACAAGAAGCCAAATTAAAACAGCTTAATCAAAATATTAAAGCTGAAAAAAATAAAATTGAACAAAATCTCGGTAAGCAAATCATTAGATCAGCCAATTTGGATTATGGGACACTTACCACTCCACAGATTAAAATGATTGCTAAAAAAGTTGCCGCCTTTTTAAATCAAGCTCAAAATAACCGATAATAGTTAGGTGGTAATGACTATGCCTAATCAATATGAAAAACTAGTTGAACAACAAGCGCGTTTAAAACAAAAAATTGAGCGAGAAGATTTTAAATTACGGCAATCTAAATACTACGAAAATCGGCAAGCCCGCAAAGCCCGTTCTCGCCGATTAATTCAAAAAGGGGCTTTGCTCGAAAAATACTTTCAAGCTGATAACCTATCGGTCGAACAAACCGAAGAACTTTTAAAAATATTTGCCAATTACGTTAATGCCCATAAACCGAATAAATTTAAAGACGATCAGCCTAATAACTAGGCCGATCGTTTTTATTTTCTGAATCATTCATGGGATTTCTAACTTTTAAATCTGGATTGTTTTTAACAAAGTCATTTAGTTGTTTCTGTATAGCTGCTTCAAAGGTAATTTTGGAATTTATCCAAGGAAAATCACGCAAATTATTTTTGATCACCTGGTCATGCTCTCGTCTGTAAACTGATACAAATTTTTGGCTATTATCGTAGATCACAACGTTATCAGCTTTGAATGCAACCGCTGCTAAATTATGGTTTGATTGATTATAGCGTTTTTTTACAACTTCGTCTGGTACTCCGTGCCCACCTTTTTTGACTCGTTCATGAACCCGATTAATTGCGACTTTTTCGTTTTTTAACGCCACGTATAAAAGCGTTACTTCAAAGCCATTCTTGTGGGCCCGATCGATTAAATTCAATTGCGTCCTACCTTGGCCAGCCAGGTTGTTTCAACATGAATACTCTGCCCGGTATCTAAAGCCGCGTGGAGTTGTTTTATTTCTTCGAGCATTGCCCTAAAATTATCACGCTCTTTATGCCAATCACCACCCATTTTTTGTAGGATTTCATCGGCATTTAATCGTTTGGAGTGAGTAAATAATTCGGGCCTCGCGCGATATAAAGTGCTTTTACCAGCGCCGTTTATCCCAGCCACAATGATGTATCTCTTTAGCTCACTCATGTTAAATCACGAAATGCTTTTCATTGATGATTTGTTCTTGGCGTTTATCTAAGAGGTAAGTGTGTAACGCGTCAAACAGCTTGCGTTTATCAGGATCTGGATTATGGGCTGCTTGCTCCCAAACGTCTTGAATATCGACTGCCCATGGGTCAGCCAACAATTGCTCAATTGTTTCGACTTCTTTGCTGGATTTGGTCATTTAAAAAGCTCCTTTCACATTCCCTTAGTTCAGTCATCGCCAATTCAGCCACTCAAGGTGTCTATTTTTGCTTCTAAGCGATTTTAAAACGATTTTAATATAATTATGCATGTAACACTTAAAACGGCTTAAATGAGCCTATATGACGTTTAATTCCAAGAAGGCCCATTGTCAGTGTTCTGTTCTTCGGGGTGTTTGGCCGCATATTCTCTAGCCGCTTGTTTATTCCACCAAATGCCAAATAGGTTTTGCATAGTACCGTATAAGTAGTTCTCCACGTTCTTGATATGGTTCTCATTGCTTCTAAGGGCGTTAAAGTAGCGTCTCAAGGCTTTAGTCATCAAAGGTTTAAGTTCTTCATCGTCCAGTGGGATTAGAACCCCAATATCTTGATGATCCTTTTCAACTCGATATTTAGCATTCAGGATGATACTAATAAACCGGCGCATTTGTTGCGGAGTTCGGCACCAGAAGCTAAGTAATTGCACGGCTTCTGGTTCTAAGAAAACCGGTAAGCCACTGTCTTCATCAGTTAAGAAGTCATTAGCATGGTTCACCAAATCCTGGTTTTGCTTTTGAATTTCTGCTGGTGAGAAATTGGCTGTGGAAAAGTCCAA